>SLSR01000106.1 GCA_007130365.1 Lentisphaeria bacterium | reverse complement strand
GCGGCAGGCGATCGCGGCCGATCGCGCTGTACCAGGGCTCTTCCACGCAATAGGGAGGGTGCGGATAGCCCAGTGGCAGATAGATGCATAGAGGCTGCTCGCCGCGATAGTCGCGAATGAAGTCGATGGCGCCCATGACCGCCGCCCAGTCGCCGTCGCCGTAAAACGGATCCTTGCCCTTGTCCAGCCTGCCTTTGAAGAAGCTGTAGTAGTTGTCGCTGTCGGGTTTGCCGCGCCATGCCAGGTCTCCACCGTGATTGTCGGGGCGCGATCGCACTTTCCAGCGCTTGAAGTCCTGCGGCGTGGCCTGGTAGTGAAGGTCGCAGTAGTCGTCGAAGCCGGACTGTCCGGGCACCAGGTCGTTCTTGCCGCCCCACCAGACAAAATATCCGCTGTCCTTAAGAATTTTCAGCAAATTAGGTTCGCCCCGCTCCGGATGCAGCATGTGATACATGGTGCGATGGCCGCGCACGTGCGGATACCAGCCGGTCATGAAGCTGCATCGGCTCGGAGTGCAGACGGTGTTCTGGCAAAAGGCTGTTGCGAACGACACGCCATCGCGTGCGACCAGCGCATCGATATTGGGCGTAAGAGCGGCCGGGTGGCCGAGGTGGCCGAGCGTGTCGCCCCGCCATTGGTCGGGGTTGAATACAATGATATGCGGTGGTTTGGCGGATTTGCGGTTCATGATTCCATCCTTTTCCTGATTCTTGCCTTGACTCGTCACACAACGATTGAGACAATCGCGCCCGCGTCGGGGCGCCGCGACGAAATAATTTAGGGCTGGGGCTTTGTCTTTGCGGGCAGGGTTATTATATTGTGTTTTGACAAATTTACAAAATTCGCCTGCCACAAGCGTTTTTCCATCATGAGCACGCAGCACATGCAGCCCCCCTCCCCCTCCAAGCTGGGCGCCAACCGACGCTTTCTTCGTCTGCTGAAGCCGCTTTGGCTGCCGATTGCGGGGGCGATCTTCGCATTGTTTCTGCTGACCGTAGTCAATATGGCGAACCCCATGCTGGTCGGCATGATCTTCAGCCGGGTTTTCCCCGAGCGCGACTGGCGTCTGTTGTGGATTGTCCTGATCAGCCTGGCGGCGCTCTACAGCCTGCGCAATCTACTTTACTTCCAGAGCAAGTTCACTGCCATGAAAGTCGGGGAGGATGTCTGCTTTTCCCTGCGCACCCAGCTTTTCGAGTGCCTGCAGCAAATGCGCCTGAGCTATACCCGCGGCCGCAGTCCGGGCAAGCTTGCCAGCAAAGTGATGAACGACAGCTATCAGATTCAGCAGTTCATTCAGGATGTGCTGCCCAAGTTCATTCAGGCCGCCCTGCTCTTCGTCGGCATCCTGATTATGACTTATGTCATCAACTGGCAACTGGCGCTTGCCTCGACCTTCATTCTGCCTCTGCATTTTTTCACCTATCGCTTTTTCGGCGCGCGAATAAAACGAGCCAGTCGCCGCTCGCAGGAGCATCTCGACCTGGCCACCGGCAACATCATTGAAAAGATGCTCGGGGTTGAAGTCGTCAAGGGGTTTGCCGGGGAAGCCCGCGAAAGCCAGGCCTTTCAGCAGGCGATCGAGTCTTCGCGGCAGAGCCAGCTCGAAAGCTCGCGCTATGTGGTTCTGCAAAAGGTCTGCGCCGATATTCTGGTCGGTCTCGGCATGCTGGCCTTGATCGGCTTCGGCGCCTATCAAGTGATCGGACAGCCCGAGGAGACGGCAATGAACGCGGGCGAGTTTATCGCCTTCTTCTGGTATGTGCGCCTGCTCTATCCCACGGTTATCGACCTGATGAGCAGCGGCGGCAAGCTGGCCAAGGCTCGCGCCAGCATCGATCGCGCCTTCGACCTGCTGAGCGAAGAGCGCTACCGGGAACCGGCCGGGGCGCGTCTGACCCCGGAGATTCGCGGCAATATCGAGTTCGAAAATGTTTCCTTCAGCTTTGACAAGGCCGGGCAGTCGGGCGCCGCCATACGGCTGCGCGACCAGCGGCGGGAAGTGCTGAACACTGGCGGCGGCAGCGGGGCGGTTCTCAAAAACATTTCGTTTTCCGTCGCCGCCGGCACCGTCTGCGCCATCACCGGCCACTCGGGCGCCGGCAAAACCACCCTGGTCAGCATGCTGCCGCTCCTGCTCGTGCCCGATTCCGGAACCATTCGCGTCGACGGCCACGACCTCCGGGACTTCAAACTGAACTATCTGCGCGAATCGATCGGCGTGGTTTTTCAGGAGTGCTTTCTGTTCAACACAACGGTCATGGAGAACTTGCGCTATGCCCGGCCCAACGCCTCTCCGAGAAAAATCATGGAGATCTGCGAATACACCGGAGCCGACGCTTTCATTCGGCAGTTGCCAAAGGGCTACAACAGTCTGGTCGGAGAAAGCGGCATCAACCTGTCTCGCGGGCAGAAACAGTTGATCACGCTGACCCGGGCAGTGATCAAAAACCCCAGGATACTGATTCTCGACGAGGCCACCGCCTCGCTCGACCCGCATTTGGAAGCCTATGTGATTCCGACTATTCTAAACCTTATGAAAGGAAGAACCACGCTCATGATCACGCACAATCCCAAGCTGCTGCAGCATGCCGACTGCGAGTTGCATCTGACCACTGGACGGATCGCCTCGATGCGAAGCTTCACACCCGAAGAAAGCCGGGAAGAGGCTTCGGAATCGGTCGGCGAACAAACCTCCCGCAACCCTCGTGCCCCTTCTTCGGCCGCCAGGCTGGCGCTGCTCCTGCTCGCTGGCGCCATCGGCGTCCTGCCGCTCGCGGCCAACGCCGATTCGCCCGAGACCGAAGCCGCTGCGCTCGCGGCCAACGCCGATTCGCCCGAGACCGAAGCCGCTGCCGCGCCGAGCGCCAGCCAGGCGAACGATCCGCAGTCGACCATTCCAATTCACGAGCTGGCCTCGCGGCGGCTCCGGTTGAGCTATGTCGATGCCGAACGCTGCATCAGCATCTTGCAGCTATATGGCATCCATATCGGACGTCCCGGGCAGTCAATTTCCCCGGATCGACTGCCGACCGTCGTCGCCCTGCCCGCGACCGCGGCCCACAGCTCGCTGCCCGGAGTCGACGGCAATTTCCCCCTGACCGACTCCGATCCGATTGGCGATCTGCTGATTTTCTATCATCCCGAACATCCCGAGCAACTGAGCTGGGTGGTCGGCCGAATACGCCGCGAAATCGACATTCCGGCCCGCCAGATCATGCTCGAGGCAATGGTGCTTGAGATTTCGGAAACCGCCCTCCGGCGACTTGGCGTCGAGTGGGAGCTGAACACGCCTCTCGACATCACCGACCTGCGCCTGCAAATCACCGACCTGACCCTGGGCAATGTGGTCTCGAATATAGACGATCAACTGATCTTCGGAGCCGCCAATGTGTTCGAAGACTTCAACTTGCGCCTACGCGCCCTGGTTCGCGAGGGTGAAGCCGAAGTCCTGTCGCGCCCCAGCGTCTTGACGATCGACAACCGAATGGCCTTTATCAACGTCTCGGAAACCATCCCGATAGCCAATTCCCGATTTCATGGGGACGGCCGGGTGCAGACCGTCGACTTCCGCGAGCGGGAAGCCGGCATTCAGCTCGCAATTCGCCCCAGAATCAGCGATGACGGCCAGGAGGTCAGCCTGCAGATCAATGCCAATGTTTCGGCTCAGGTGCCGGGCAAGGATGTCGAAGTGCGCGATCAGGGCAACCGCGTCATCGCCCGCAGCCCGACGATCTCGGTTCGCGAAGTCAAGACCTATGCCCGCATCGCCAACAACACCCCGTTTATTATCGGCGGCCTGATTTCCAAGGACGACACGGTGGAACAGAGTCGGGTGCCTCTGCTCGGCGCCATCCCCCTGCTCGGTCGCGCCTTCCGCTCTGAGGTCGTCACTCAAAGCAAGCGGGAGGTGATTATTGTGATCACCCCGTTTGTCCTGCCGCAGGACGAATTGGCGCAGGCCGGAGACTATCTGGTGGGGCGCAACCTGCCGAAGGACGACGACGCCTTCGACTCGTTTGACCACAAGCTGTTCCGGGATGCCTACCGAATTCGCGAGGAGGATGTCTACGAACTCAATTTCCTGACGGAAAATCAGGAACTGCAGAGATTGCAGCGAGCGGCCGAGCAGACGGTCGAGAAGAATCTGCTGCTGGCCGACCAGTATCCCTATCGCAACTTTATCAAAGGTCGGATCCCGGGCGAGCATCTGCTGGTTCATCGGCAGATTTATTCCGCCATTCGCAGAATTGGCCTGGACCGAAAGATCGAGAGCGACAGAATTATCTTCTTCGAGTCCACCCCCGACCGCTCGACCGAATTCAAGGTAACCTTCCTCGACCGCTTCCTGGAGCGCGAGGCCGACCGGATCTGGGCCGAGGACCACGCACACCTGACGGCTGTGCCGCCCCGTCCCAGATCAGTCTGGGAGGCATTCGGCAGCCGCGCCGTCGGTCTGATCTACACCAATCGTCGCGACGATGCCGACCCGGGGCGCATTCTCAAGGAACAGGTTCCGCAGATCCGCTTTTTCGAATGCGCCGACCGGGGCACCTTCGACCGCCTGGTGTGGGCGCTCAACCAGCCGGACACCGACGGCAACGAGCGCGGCACTCTGCTCTTGCATACCGAGCGAGATCTGCAGCGACTGAAACAGGCCATCGTTCTGCGCGAGACTATCAACCTGAACGGCACGCGGGAAACCATGACCCTTCCCAACTTCAGCGTCGGGCGGCTGCTGCTTCTCCCCAGCCGGGACACGCCGAAGATTGATTTGGTCGACGGCGAGATCGCCCGGCTTTCCCTGACCACCGACCGCTACTACGATTTGCTGCGGGAGGAATTGGCGGCCGATATGGCCGCCCTGCGACGGGTGCTTGAACAGAGCGAGGAATAAAATCGGCGATTCCATTATTCGACTTCACCACATCCATGCGGAATCGGATGATAAGCCAAATGGTCGGGCTAGCCCGACATAAGTTCGCGGAAGCGAGCGAACAGGTAGCCGGCGTCGTGCGGCCCGGGCGCCGCCTCGGGATGGTACTGCACGCTGAAGGCCGGACATTTGCGATGGCGGATGCCCTCGACCGTATCGTCATTCAAATTGATGTGCGTAATCTCCATCTCGTCCGGCGGAAGCGAGTCGGGGTCGAGCGAAAAGTTGTGGTTCTGCGATGTGATTTCAACCTTCCCCGTGGTCAGATCCTTGACCGGATGATTGCAGCCGTGGTGACCGAACTTCAGGCGATAGGTGCGGCCGCCCAGAGCCAGCCCGAGCAATTGATGGCCGAGGCATATTCCCATGATCGGCAGCCTGCCCAGCAGGCTGCGGATATTGTCGATGGCATAAGTCACCGCCGCCGGATCGGCCGGCCCGTTCGAGAGGAAGAGACCGTCGGTCTCAAGCTCCAGAATATCCTTTGCGGAAGTCCCGGCCGGCACTACCCGCACCGCGATTCCCTGCTGGCGCAAACGACGTAAAATGTTCCACTTGATCCCGAAATCGTAGGCGGCCACGGTAAGATCCGCCGCCGGCAGCCTGTCCTGGTCGGGCCACGTGGTGGAGATATGTCCGTCGCCATCCCATTCAAAGGCTTGTTCGGCACTTACCCTGGCCGCATAGTCCTGCCCGTCCAGACCGCACCAGTCGCGAGCCCTTCGAACCGCCTCGTCTTCGCCCACCCGGCCGGTCACCGCGAGGTAGCCGCGGGCGGTGCCCTCGGTACGCAGCTTCACGGTCAAGGCCCGGGTGTCGACTCCGACAATCGCCGGCACTCCGGAAGCGCGCAGATAGTCGGACAAGCTGCGCACGCTGCGCCAGTTCGAGGGCTGATTCATCTGATGTACAATCAAGCCTTCGGCAAACAGTTGCCGCGACTCGTGGTCGTCGTGGTTGATTCCCGTATTGCCGATTTCCGGATAGGTCATGGCCACCAGTTGGCCGCTGTAGGATGGGTCGGTCAGAATTTCCTCGTAGCCGGTCATTCCGGTATTGAACACAACCTCGCCGAGCCGGTCGCAGTCGGCGCCCGCCGACCAGCCCCGAAAAATCGTGCCGTCGTGCAGGGCGAGAAAAGCCTTCCCTGCCCGCCGTTCCCCCCAGTCATACGAAGGTTCTTCCACTGTCTTGCCCGACCGACCTTGGGGTGCGAATGATTTCATGAGGCATATCCATTGTTTCTAAGGGAGGGGTATTGCGGCGTTCGCAATCCCGAAAAACGCCGCCATGCCGACTACTGCCAGCTTTGGCGCACCGGGATGCCCTGGCGATTCAGATAGTCTTTCAGGCCTCCGATCGTATGACCGCCAAAATGAACCATCGAGGCAACCAGAGCCGCGTCGGCGCAGCCGTGGCTTAGCACATCCCTCAAATGTTCCGGTCGGCCGGCGCCGCCGGAGGCGATCACCGGAATGCCAACCGAACTGGAGATCAGCCGGGTAAGGGTTAGTTCGTAGCCGTCGCAAGTACCGTCCGCATCGATTGAGTTGAGACAGATTTCTCCGGCTCCCAGCGCCTCGGCGGTGCGAGCCCACTCCAGGGCGTCCAGGCCGGTGCGCCGACGGCCGCCGTGGGTCACTATTTCATATCCCGACGGCTGCTCCGGACTGGCCGGCACCCGCAGCACGTCCATCCCCAGAACCACGCATTGTCGGCCAAAGGCGCGAGCCCCTTGCCTGATCAGTTCCGGATCGAGCACCGCACCAGTGTTCAGGCTGACCTTCTCGGCGCCGGCCAGCAAAACCGCACGCATGTCCTCAAGGCAATGAAGGCCGCCCCCCACGGAAAAGGGAATGAACACCGCGGCCGCCACTTGCCGCACCACTTCAAGCATGATGCCGCGCCCCTCGGCCGATGCGGTAATGTCGTAGAACACCAGCTCGTCCGCCCCTTCGGCATAGTACTTGGCGGCCATTTCCACCGGATCGCCAATGTCCACGTTGTCGAGAAACTTCACCCCCTTGGTCGTCCGTCCTTCGCGAACATCGAGACAGGGAATGATTCTGCGACTGAGCATCGAAGGGGCTCGGATTAGTTCAGACTGCCGAAATCAAGCCTTGACCACCCAGACCTTCAGGCTGGTCCTGACTTCCGGAGTCAGCTGAAGATCGACATTGTACACGCCCAGTTCGCGCAAGGGCTCGGCCAGTGCCACGCAGTGACGGTCGAGCTTGATCTTCTCCTCGGCCAGCGCCTCGACAATCTGCTGGGGGCTGACCGAGCCGTACAGTTTGTCCTGCTCGTTGGCCTCCATCGCGATCGTCACCGACATTTTTTCAAGGCGCTCGCCCAAATCCCGGGCCGCCGCCTGGTTTTGTTCGTATTCCTGCTGCAACTTCAGCTTTTTAGCTTCGATCTGCTGCAGAACTTGCTTGCTGATCGGAGCCGCCAGGCGGCGCGGCAAAAGATAGTTCCGGGCATAGCCGTCGGCCACCCGAATCGTTTCGCCAACCGCTCCAAGGTTGTCCACATTTTCCAAAAGAATCAGTTCAACCGACATAGTATTGCTGTCTCCTGTCAGGCCACAGGTTTGGTTTGATTAGAGCACCAGGGAAAGATTGCGCGCATGCTTGACCGCGTTGCGGAGCATCTTCTGGTGCGCATGGCAATTGCCGGTGATGCGGCGAGCCAGAATCTTGCCCTCCTCGGTCTGGTAGCGCCGCAGAAAATCGACATCCTTGAAGTCGATATACCGGACGTTGTTCTCGCACATCCGGCAAACCTTGACTCGGTCAAGGCGCCGTCGCTTGCGCCGTCTGTCGATTCGCATTGTTTTCGCCATCGTCGAATTTTACTCCTTAGGTATTGATTGCGTTAAAAGGGAATGTCATCCTGCTCCGGAGCCTGGTCGGCATACGAGTCCGTGCCCGAATGCGCCTCGTGGGCGGACTGGGCGCGACGGGTATCCTGCGAATCATGCCGCGAACCGCCACCCTGATAGCCCTCGCCCTCCGAGTCGCCACCGCGGCCGGAGCCGAGAAACTGCACGCGCTCGGCTCGAATCAGCAACTTGCTGCGGGGCGCCCCGCTTTCCTTGTCCTCCCATTTGTCCTGGCGCAAACGCCCCTCGACCAAAACCGGGCGCCCCTTGCTCAGGTAGCGCTCGCAGGTCTCCGCCTGCCGACCCCAGGTCTCGACATCGACAAAGCAGGTTTCCTCGCGCTCCTCGCCGCTGCTCGTGCTGAACCGACGATTCACCGCCAAGCCAAAGTTGCAGACCGCGTTGTTGTCGCCAACCCGACGCAGCTCCGGATCGCGCGTCAAGTTGCCCATCAAGAAAACTTTATTCATCGATGCCATAATTGAACCTCCCGTGTTTGCAGATGGTTGCCACTTTTCCCTGCTTGCCCGAAGTCGCGGCATTCGACCGGGATGTCGCGGCGTTCGGCTTCGTCTATTCCTTGATCGGCGGTCCCTGGTAGAGCAGAATCCCGACCCGAAAGACGGACTGATTCAAACTGTAGCGCTCGCTGATCAGCTTGGCCTTGCCCGGCTCCATC
>SLSR01000079.1 GCA_007130365.1 Lentisphaeria bacterium | reverse complement strand
TATGCGCTTCAATTCGCGCGCCAGGTTGCCGGCCATGACGGCATGCCCGTAGGCGCAGGGATGCAGCAGATCGCTGCTCAGGCCGCTGAAGTCGTCGAGAATCGCGGAACCGGGCACAAAATGCAAATTGTCGCCAGCGCAATCTCGAACCAATTCCTCGACCAACCGATCGAAAACCTGCTCGCGCCGACATTCCCGACGCTCTTCGTCAACCGTGAAACCGACCGTGCAACTGTTGGGGAAAATATTGGTCACCAACACCGGCTTGCCGCTGGCCGCGAAGCGACGGATCGCGTAGGCGGCTCTTTCCTCGAACTCCTCGGGCTCGCACCCGCCCGAGTCCATTCCGGTGATCCGCGCCCGCTGATTGAGCTGGTCGCGCACCGATCGGGGGATCCTGGTCAAACACTGCGCGCCCAAACCGGAAATCGACTCCACTTCCCCGACATTGAAAAACTCGATCTCCTGCATGTTCATCATATTCTCCCTTCTCAAAGAACCCTATCCCGAAAAATTCAGCCAGGCTGTGCTTTCGTCTTCGACCAATTTAATATACCGCCGCCGATCGCGGGTGCCATCCGATGGTTGCATGGCAAACGGTCTTGCAACGCACAAATCAAATGATAGAGTAAATCCATACACTTTTCGATCATTGTCAATCAAGCAGGTCTCGCCAACCTCCGGAAAGGACAAGTGGAGTTACCCATGAGCAAAGCCGACACCATCGACAGGCACTACCGCGAACTGGTCGAAACCGCCGACCGCGAACTGACCGAAAACAGGCCGGACGGCACCATCGAAATCCAAGTCGGTTCCGCGACCTGCGAACACGCGGCCGGATCGCAAACCGTATATGACGAATTCAAAAAGCACATCGAGGCGTCCGACCGCAAGGACATCCGCCTGCATCGCACCGGCTGCACCGGCCGCTGCAGCCGCGAGCCGATTGTCAGCCTGCTGATCGAGGGCGAGCGCCCGGTCAAATATCAAAAGGTCGACAGCCGGGCTGTGCATCGCATATTCACCTCGCATATTCTGCGCGGGGAGCCGGCGGCAGAATTTCTGCTCGGCGACCCGACCGCCGAAACCGCGCCCGTGGAACTTCTCTTCTGCGGTGGCCAAAGATGCGGCCGCAAACTGGATTTCGATCCGGAAAAGAGTTTTCGCCAGGCTCTGCGCCAAGCCGGAAAGTCCGACCGGGACGTGTATATCCTGAATGCCAACTGCTTCGGCCTGTGCGGCCGGGAGCGGCGCGGCGGCGGGGCGCATGTCCTGATCCGGCCGCAGGGACTGCTGTACAAGATCAAATCGGCCGAGGATGTGCAGCGCATCGTTCGCGAAAGCCTGGTCGAGGGAAAGACGATCAAGGAGCTGGAGAGCGACGAACCGGTATTCGGCCGGCGCTTCTTCGAACTCTACGGCGAACTGGCCTTCTTCAATCGGCAAACCCGCATCGCCCTGCGCAACGCCGGCGTGGTCGATCCGGAGAGCCTGCATGAATACGTGGCCTATGCCGGCTTCGAAGCGCTGGCCATGGCATTGCGCAAAGACAACCCGAAATGGGTGATCGAACAACTGACCCAAGCCAAACTGCGCGGGCGCGGCGGCGGCGGTTTCCCGACCGCCCAGAAATGGCGGTTCGGACGCGAGGCCGAAGCCGAGACCAAATACATCGTGTGCAATGCCGACGAGGGCGACCCCGGCGCGTTCATGGATCGCAGCATGCTCGAATCGGATCCCTTCAGCATTCTCGAGGGGATGATCATCGGCGGCTTCACGATCGGGGCCAACCGCGGCTTCATCTATGTCCGGGCCGAATACCCCCTGGCCATCAAAAGATTGCACAAGGCGATCGAAAGCTGCCGCCGGCATGGCCTGCTGGGCAGGTCGATCCTAGGCTCCGGCTTCGACTTCGACATTGAAATCAGGCTGGGCGCCGGAGCCTTTGTCTGCGGCGAGGAAACCGCCCTGATCCACTCGATCGAAGGCGAGCGCGGCCAGCCCAGGATTCGCCCGCCCTACCCTACCGACCGCGGACTCTGGGGCCAGCCGACCGTGATCAACAATGTCGAGACCTTCGCCAACATCCCGGTAATCGTCGCCTACGGCGGCCAGTGGTTCGGCCGCATCGGCAGCGACAACAGCGGCGGCACCAAGGTCTTCGCCCTGGCCGGCAAGGTCGAGCACACCGGCCTGGTGGAAGTGCCGATGGGAGTTGCCCTGCGCCATATCGTGGAGGAGATCGGCGGCGGCGTGCCCGGCGGAAAGAAGGTAAAGGCGGTTCAGACCGGCGGCCCGGCCGGCGGCTGCATCCCGGCCAAATGGCTGGATACCAAAGTGGACTTCGACAGCCTGACGGCCAAAGGCTCGATCATGGGCAGCGGCGGCATGATCGTGCTCGACGAAGACAGTTGCATGGTCGATGTCGCCAAATTCTTCATGACCTTCTCTCAGGATGAATCGTGCGGCAAATGCACACCCTGCCGCGAGGGCGCCACCCGAATCGTCGAGATTCTCGAGCGCATCACCAAAGGCCGCGGGGAAGCCGCCGACCTGGACAAGCTGGAGCGACTTTCACGGCTGATGAAGCGCGCCTCCCTGTGCGGCCTGGGCCGGGCCGCCGCCAACCCCGTGCTCAGCACCCTGCGCGAATTCCGCTCCGAGTACAAGGCGCACGTGCGCGACAAAACCTGCCCGGCCCACGCCTGCAAAGCCCTGATCAAATATGAAATCGACCCGGACAAATGCGTCGGCTGCACCCTCTGTGCCCGCAAATGTCCGGTTTCATGCATTGACGGAGAACGGCGCAAGCCCCATAAAATCGACCAGAATCGCTGCATCAAGTGTGGCCGCTGCTTCGAGGTCTGCCGCTTCGACGCAGTCAACCGAGGATAGAAAATGGCTAGGCAAAAGAAGATCAAGCTGACCATCGACGACCGGGAAATCCAAGTCGCGCCGGGAACCACGATCATGGCGGCGGCGGAAACCCTGGGAATTCATATCCCCCGCCTCTGCTTCCACCCGGAACTGAGCCTGCAAGGATCGTGCCGGGTCTGCATTGTCGAAGTCGAGGGCATGGACTTTTTCATGGCCGCCTGCAGCGTCGAAGTCTGGCCGGACATGCGCGTGCAGACGCATTCAGAAGAGATTCGCCGAGCCCGGCGCGACATTGTCGAGCTGCTGCTTGACAACCACCCGCGAGAATGCCAGCTCTGCGAGCGCGACGGCCGCTGCGAGCTGCAGAATCTGGCCTATGCCTTCGGCGTGCGCGAGCGGTTGTTCGAGGGCGAGCGCAAACGCTTCCCGGTGGAGGACAACGGCCTGTCGGTCGTCCGCGACTCGGAAAAGTGCGTACTCTGCGGCCGTTGCGTGCGGGTCTGTGCCGAAGTGCAGGGGGTGGCCAATCTCAGCCAGCACGGGCGCGGCTTCACCACCGCGGTCCATCCGGCGCACGGCCGGGACATGGACGATTCAGTCTGCATCCAGTGCGGCCAGTGCATCAACGCCTGCCCGACCGCCGCCTTTCTCGAACAACCCCACACCGAAGCGGTCTGGCAGGCTCTGGCCGATCCCGAAATCCATGTGGTGGCGCAAACCGCACCCTCGATCCGGGCCGCCATCGGCGAGGGCTTCGACCTTGATCCCGGCACCGCCTGCACCGGCCGCATGGTCACGGCTCTGCGCCGTCTCGGCTTCGACGCCGTCTTCGACACCGATTTGGGCGCCGACCTGACGATCATGGAGGAGGCCACCGAGTTCACCGAAAGGCTGAAGGGCAAGGGGCCGCTGCCCATGCTCACCTCCTGTTCTCCGGGCTGGATCAACTTTCTCGAAAAGTTCTATCCGCAACTGATACCGCACGCCTCCACCTGTCGTTCGCCGATGACCATGCTCTCGGTTCTGGGCAAAACCTACTACGCGGAAAAGCTCGACCTGGATCCGGAAAAGATTTTCATGGTCGCCGTCATGCCTTGCGTGGCCAAAAAGTACGAGATCGCCCGACCCGAACATCGCATGGACAGCGGCGCACCCTATACCGACGCCGTCCTGACCACGCGCGAACTGGTCTGGATGATCAAGTGCCACGGCATCGACTTCATCTCTCTCGACCATGGCGAATTCGACCCCCCGCTCGGCGTCGCCACCGGCGCCGGCGACATTTTCGGCACCACCGGCGGCGTCATGGAAGCCACCCTGCGCACGGCGGCCGAATGGCTGACCGGAGAAACGGCGGACAAACTGGAGTTCACCGAAGTGCGGGCAGTCGAAGGACGGCGCGAGGTCGAGCTGCAAATCGGCGGGCGAACCCTGCGGGTCGGCGTGGCCAACGGCCTGGTCAACGCCAGGCTCCTGCTGGAACAGGCGATTTCCGGCGACCGGAAATTCGACGCGATCGAAGTCATGGCCTGCCCGGGCGGCTGCATCGGCGGCGGCGGCCAGCCCTATCCGGGATCGCGCTTCCGCATTCTCGACCCCGAACTGCTGGCTCTGCGGGCCGGCGCCCTGTACGCCGAAGACAGGGTCAGAGAGTTCCGCCGCTCGCACCAGAACCCGGCTCTGCAAGCCATCTACCGGCAGTTCCTCGGCAAGCCCGGCGGACGCAAGGCGAAAAAACTTCTGCACACCGAATATCAAGCGAAACTTCCCAGAGGCATCCAATGAGCAAACAGCAATCCACCGACAACTGGCCGGAAGTCCGCCAACAGGCGGTCGAGCAACTGCCCGGAGCGATCGTCGAGTTCATCGAACAGTGTCAGGCCGAGGAACATCCGGAGAGCCAACTGATCGCGGTTCTGCACCAGGTGCAGAACCACTTCGGCCACCTTGGCGAGGCACAGCTCGACGCAGTCGCCCAATTGATGCGGATTCCGCACGCCAAGGTGGCCGGCGTCGCCTCCTTCTACCACTTTTTCCGGCTGAATCCACCTGGCCAGACCACCATCCACATCTGTCTGGGCACCGCCTGCTTTGTCAAGGGTGCAGAAAGAGTGGCGGAAAAGTTCAGGGAAGAGCTGGGCATCGACTTCGGCGAGACCACCAAGGACGGCAAATTCTCGCTCGAGGCATCGCGCTGTCTCGGCACCTGCGGACTGGCGCCGGTGATCATGGTCGACGACCAGGTACAAGGCCCGGCAACCCCGGATCAGGTGCCGGGAATCATCGAGAAACTGCTGGCCAAAGACAAACGCGCCAAAAACAGCGGTTCATAGCACACTCCGACTCGAGCCAGTCAACTGATCTTGCCATCGTTCAGAGGTTCGATGCGAAAGTTGAAGTCGACTTTGCGGCCGCCGATCTCCAGCGTAATCACCGTGTTCATCCGGGTCAGCAGAAGATTGTAGGGAACCTTGACCTCGTGCGTCATGGTCTGCACCGCCACATTCACACTGCCGAGAATCTCCCCGGCCTCCCGAATCGCGAAGATCAGGTTGCGCAGCCGCCTGAGCTTGTCAAGGAAGTCCAGGTCGAAATGATAGCTGCGGCGACAGACCGGACAGGCGACCGCCCCTTTCGACTTCTCCAGTTGCATAAGATTAAAGCCGATCGCGGCCCGGCAATCGTCCTCCAGGCAGGCAAAGTCGACATGCGCCCGCAAATCTAACGACGGTTGCGAAGAATCACTGGTAATTGCCATCTTTCTACCTTGTTCGCTTGTTGTTGCGGGACGCCTGTGCGGTGGTCATGCCGCAAGCCTCACGGCATGTTATGATTCCGCGCCCCGTCCAACCGACGCACCCGCTCGAGAATCGGCGGGTGCGAATAATTCAACTTCACATAGAACGGGTGCGGAGTCAGATTGACCAGGCTGTCCCGACTCAACTTCTTCAGGGCTCGCGCCAGGGCGCGGCCGCTGCCCATCAACTCGCCCGCAAAGTCGTCGGCCTGATATTCATGTCGTCGCGACCAGGCGTTGAGCAACAGGCCAAGCCCCATTTCGATCGGATGGTAGAGCAGGGAAAAGAAAACCAAGCCGGCATATACCGGCTGCGCCCCGGTCAGATGAAAGGCCTCGTACAGCCCGCGATGACCGAGAAAGATCGAGAGCAGGAAAAACAGAACCCCGGCGTGGGCAACCGCCAGAAAGAGATTCTGCGAAATATGACGCTTGCGAAAATGTCCGATCTCGTGCGCCAAAACCGCCACAACCTCGTCTTGCTCATGATTTTCCAGCAAAGTGTCGAACAGGGCGATGCGGCGATTGCGCCCGAAGCCAGTGAAAAAGGCGTTGGCCTTGCTGCTGCGGCGCGAGCCGTCGACCACCATGACCTCGCGCAAGGGGAACCGCGCCCGCTCGGCCAGGCTCGCGATCTCTCGCTTCAGCGACTCGTCCTCCAGAGGCTTGAACCGATTGAACAGAGGCAGAATCCAGCGCGGCGCCACGAACTGGACAGTCATCATGATGGCCGCCGTCGCCAACCAGCCGTAAAGCCAGGCGGAATCGCCAGCCCGCGCGAAAAGGTAGAGAATCAAGGCCAGCAACGGGCCGCCGATCACTGTCGCCACCAGCAGAACCTTCACCCGATCCCCGACAAAGGTGGCCGCCGTCGTGCGATTGAAGCCAAATCGCTGTTCGATGACAAAAGTTGAATAGATGCGGAAGGGCAGAAACAAGAGACTGCGCCCCAGCAGAAGAATGCCAATGTAGAGCAGCCCGACCGCCACCGGCGACTTGTCCGGGCCGT
This sequence comes from Lentisphaeria bacterium, assembly GCA_007130365.1. Classification (GTDB taxonomy): domain Bacteria; phylum Verrucomicrobiota; class Lentisphaeria; order Oligosphaerales; family PUNB01; genus SLSR01. The sequence goes on along the minus strand of SLSR01000079.1, from coordinate 2,209 downwards.
CGAGCCAATGATGCAGCGCGGCGAAGCCGCCGAAGCCCCAGAAGAGAAAAAGCAGTAGCAAGCCGTAGGCCGAACTCAACCAGTCGAAGCGAGTGGTCGCCTTCAGATACTCCTGGGCGCGAGCATAGCTGGCTTCGTCGTAACAGTCTTTGAACTCGGCAGGCACCCGCTTCGACAGATGCCGCAGGTTAAGCAGATCGGCGACAAAGTTGAGCAGCGCGTCGGCCAGCAAGGCCACGACGATGATTGCCGCATACACATTCACGGTTGACAAATCCTATCGCTTGCGGTTGAAAATGGCACGCCAGACAGCCTGGTCTGCATGCGAATTCCGTCGCTTTTCACATGAGACAGCCGGCGCATTTTTGCGGTTGCCTGATTCACGCAGACAATATAGCCCGAATAATGGGCGAAGCCATTGCGGAAAGATTCCCGCGGCACTGGCAAAAGCCGCAACGGTGTATTAGATTAATATCTTCGACAGACTGTGTTCGCAAATGAAACCCTGCAACCCCAAGAGTACGCTTCGGACAATGGACAAAGAGATCAAGGAAAAGATCACGACCCTGGCCGGCCCCCGCAACTGGGAGGAAGGCAAGCGGATGCATCGCGACAACGCGGTTCTCGACATCCACAAGGAGGGTAAGATCATCGAAGCCCGCGTGGCCAACCAGGTCGGGCGCTTCGAGCGCGTGAGAATCCAGTTCAAAGGCTCGGCCATCGTTGTTCGCTGCTCGTGCAGCAAGCGTTCGTCGGGATACTGCCAGCACACGGTGGCCACAGTCCTGCGACTTTCGGAGGAGGATCCGGAGCTGCTGGACTCGGTGTTCAGCGCTAATCGCAAGCCCAACGTGGACATCCCCCTGCCCTCGATCGACGACGAAGTCCCGAGCAGTGTTTCCGACCCGGTGGCGCCGACCCGCGATCTTTCCTGGAAGGCGTTTGTCGAAAAACCGCACGCCCCGGCCCAGTTGGAACTTGTGGTCGACGGGCCGGCACCCTGCCTGGAAAGCCGCTGGAAGCGCCTGGAACTGAATGTCTCGATCGTCTACAACAAGCGCAAATATTCGGTCGGCAACATGAAGCAGTTGGTCGAGGTGGGAGTCGGAGCCGGCGGCATGAAGCTTGAGGACTTTTCGATTCAGGAACAGCAACTGATGCGCTTTCTGACCGGCAACACCGAGTTGGTGGGCAACCGACATATCCTGAATTCATACGAAATGTCCGACCTGATGCACTGCCTTAGCGGCTGCCCCAATCTCGCCTGCAGCAACGGCCGGATCAACCTCCACCACGAACCTCTGCAATTGGTTCTGCTGGTCGAGCCACGCCCGGAAGGAAGTCTGGTGGCTCCTCGCTTCAAGCTCGGCGAACAGGGGCTTCTGCCGTCTCGCGACGCCTGCCCGGTGGTCGGGCGCGGCGGCTCCTGGATCGGACTCGGCACCGACTATTGGTGGCTGCCGGGAGTCGCCGACTCGGCCTGGATGCGCGGCTTGATCAATCATCCCGGCACCCTCTTCACGGCCGATGAAATGACCAAACTGACCGAGGCCTGCACGCAGCGCCGCATTCCGGCCACGCTGGCCGGAGGCGAACAAAACCTCGAAATCAAGGCTGAACCCGGCGTATGTCGACCGATTCTCACTCTCGACTGGGAAGGCGAAGCCATTTCGGCCACGGTCGAATTCGACTACAACGGATCGCGCATTCCGCTGGATGGGCCGGAGCTTCTTTGGGAGCAGGGCCGATTTGTCAGCCGCGACACCCCGCGCGAGGATGCGGCGATGCAAACCCTGGAGGAAATGGGCTTCCTGAGGATCGGCCGGCAAAAGGCGATCTTCAGCCTGGCCGACCCGGAAAAGCTGGTTCCGTTTCTCGACTCGGGCTTCGCGCAACTGGACAACGACTGGGTCGTATACTACTCGACTCGCTTCAACCGCAAGCGCGATGCCACCGGCGACCTTTCGCTGCGAGTCACCACCAAGCGCGAGGGCGAGTCATGGTTCGAGCTGGACTGCGAACTGAAAAGCGAGGACGGACAGGAACTGCCCCTGGATCTGGCCTTGGAAGCGATCCGGGAGAACCGCACCTACATCCGCCTGCCCTCGGGCGCCGTGGCCCGAGTGTCCGAGGATTTGCGAAGCGCCCTTTCCTTCTATCTCGAAAGGAAGGAAAGGCAGACCGACTCCGGCTTCCGCTTCGGACGCTT
>SLSR01000004.1 GCA_007130365.1 Lentisphaeria bacterium | reverse complement strand
GGTCGGTTGGCGTCGATGGCGGCAGGTCGATTTCCAGAGCCGCAACGGTGTCGCCGATCGTGAGCGGCCGGGTCGGCAAAGATTCGCCGGACTCGGAGAAGGCGCGCGCCAAGTGTCCTTTGTCCTGCAATTCCAGCGGCAGGTCAAGGCGAATGGTGTGCCGTCGGCCGGCTCTGGGCACAGCCAAAAGGCGGAACTCCGAACTGGGCTCTCGCCATTCCGGTTCGGCTTGCGCGGTTCCAGTGGCGAAGGCGCAGGTGAAAAGCGCCAGCAGAACTTTGCCCAGCCTGAATAATTCACGAGCCAAGTTTGCCGCCTGACCACTTGCCTCTAATGAAACTTGATAGTTTTTTGTTGTGCATGTGTTGACAGCGGTTGATATCGTAATCAAAGTTGTCCTGTATAAGTGGTCAGGCTTCGCCGCGAGCCGCCGCTGTAGTGGCTGATGCGAAGCATCTTTGGAGTGCGGCGGGCTCTCGCCGCTTTGTGATATACGATCAGAAAACATACAAAAGCGGTGCCGGGCCACCGCCTGTCTGACCACTTCACTCAACAAGGAATCTATTCTTAAAAGAGTCATGTGCTTTTCGACAATCGCTACTTTGATTGCTTGCGTGTACTCAATAGGGGGCCAGGCACTCCAAAGCGCCTTCGGCGCGATTTTGCACTCCAGAATTCAGCACCCATATAAGGACTCATGGCCGAAATGATGCTGACCTTGGCTCATGATTGATATTTTATCTGCAGGGCTCCGGTTATGCGCGACACTTCCTCGACCGAGGTCATGCCCTTCTGTACTTTTTGCCAGCCTTCCTCGCGCAGCGAGACCATGCCGTGCTGCTGGGCGGCTCGCCGCAACTCGACCGTGGAGGCTCGGTTCGAGACCAGTTCCTTGATCTCCTCGTCAAGCAGAAGCATTTCGAAAATGGCGACCCGTCCGCGGTAGCCGCTGTTGTTGCATTCGGTGCAGCCGACTCCGCAGAAGGCCTGGACTTCGCTTTCTTCGACCTGGTTGGCTCGCGCAATCTCCTGGCGAATGGCGGGCTTGAGCAGGCGGTCGGGCTCTTTGCAGTGGGGGCAGACGCGGCGCACCAGGCGTTGCGCCAGCGAGGCGACCAGGGAAGCCGCGACCAGGTATGGCTCGACCCCCATGTCGACCAGGCGATTGACCGCGCCGACCGAGTCGTTGGTGTGCAGAGTGCTGAAGACCAGGTGGCCGGTGAGAGCCGAGCGGATGGCGATTTCGGCGGTTTCCTCGTCGCGGATTTCGCCGACCAGAATGACGTCCGGGTCGTGGCGCAGGATTGAGCGCAGTCCGCGGGCGAAGGTCAGGCCGATGTCGGAGCGAATCTGAATTTGGGAAGTGCCGTCGAGCTGGTATTCCACGGGGTCTTCGACCGTGACAATCTTGCGCTCGCCATAGCGGACGCGAGCCAGGGCGGCGTATAGCGTGGTGGTTTTGCCGCTGCCGGTCGGGCCGGTCACCAGAATGATGCCGTGCGGCAGTTCGACCAGTTTCTTCAGGATGTCCAGGTTCTGCTGGTTCAGGCCCAGCTCGGCCATCTCCAGAAAGATGGCGCTGCGGTTGAGAATGCGCAGGCAGAGGGTTTCGCCGAAGCGGGTCGGCAGAATGCTGATTCGCAGGTCGAATTCCTCTTTCCCGACATGGACTCGAATCCGGCCGTCGTGCGGCAGGCGCTGTTCGGTAATGTTCAGGCTGGCCATGATCTTCATGCGGGAGACGATCGAGCTGTGCAGCTCGCGCAACCCCGGCGGGGTCGGGATGTCCCGCAGCATGCCGTCGATGCGATAGCGCACCTTGGTGACTTCCTGGTAAGGTTCGATATGGATGTCGGTGGCGTCCAGCTCAAGCGCTTCGATCAGCAGTTGGTTGACCAGGTGGATGATCGAGGCGATCTCCGCGTCCTCGGACTCCAGATCCTGCTGCTGAAAGCCGTCGAAAACCACTGAATCCACACGGCTTTGAAAACCGCGATCCTTGCGGATTTGCATCACGGTGTCGGCGCCGATGCCGTAGATTTGCTTGAGGGCGTGGCGAACGGCGGAGGGGGTGGCGAGCACCGGCTGCAGGCGAACTCCGAGCAGCACCCGAAGTTGTTCCCGGGTGCGCACCGGCAGGGGGTCGGCGAAGGCGGCGGTCAGGATTTTCTTGTCGAGTCGCAATGGCACGCATTTATAGTTGAAGGCGACCTTGGCGGAGACGGCGGTTCGCGCCTCCGCCTGGATCTCTTCGCTGCCGAGATCAACGAAGGCGAGGCCGTGGCAGGCGGCCAGGATGCGAAAGATGGCTTCCTCCGACGAAAATCCCAGGTCGAGCAGTGCCTGCTGCGGCGAACTCTGGGCACGCCGAATGCGGCGCCGCGCCAGTTCGGCCTGCTCGGCGGTTATCTCGCCTTGCTCGACCAGCGCGGACAACAGATCGGCGGCGGCGAAGGATGGTGGGGGTTGGCTGTTCATTCCAATTCGTAGGTCAGTCTTTCTCCGAGTGCGATTTCGGCGGTTTCGCCGTTGGGCATTTGCACTGCGATGCGGCGCGGCGATGCTTCGACTACGCGCAGCGACCAGGCTGGGGTGTCCAGTCGAGTGTAGCGGACGGTGCCGTCGGCCGGGTTTCGCAGCATTATCCGCTGTTCCCCCTGCGAATTCACGATCAGGCCGCCGAATTCAACCGTCGCGGTCGGGGTTGGGGGTGGCGGCGGCGGCGGCGGCGGCGGGGGGGGCGATTCCTGTGACTCCTGGGTTTGGGTTGGCTGCCGGGTTCGGATCGGCTGCCGGGGCTGGATGGTCGGAGTCGAAAGTTGCGGCGGCGGCTGGAAACGGAAGGGGTCGCGCTCGCCGGAGTCGGCCGTGATCCCGGGGGTTTCGAGAAAGGCCAAAGCCCGCTGGTCGTCGAGCAGCCGGCTGCGTTCCGGACGCGGCTGGCGAGGCACCATCAGGTCGTCGGTCGGGCCGGCGCCGAAAGTCCAGGCGGCGGAGAGGGCGAGCAGAAGCAGGAGGGCGAGCGTGAACAGAAAGATTTCCCATTCTTTTTTCAGCTTGTCGATGATTTTCGGCATGTCAGGCTCCTCTCGGCACTTGCGGGCCGGGTGTTCTTCTTTCAAACTCGGGTTGCGATTTGAGTGGATAGAAGGCACTGAACTCGAACACGATTTCCAGGCTGTCGTCGGGGCTTTGCAGGCGGCGCATCGGCTGCTTGCGAATCTCCACCGCTCCGATCGGCAGCCAGGCATGGCTTTCGGACAGTTGCTCGAGCAGGTCGTTCAACTGCGGGCTGCGTCCGCGCACTCTGACTTTGACCGGAAGTTCGAGCAGATAGACGTCGTCTGGCTCGGAGCCGATATAATATTCACGAACCGGCCTGAGCGAAATGTCGGAGGCGATAATCGAAGTGGGCTGGTCGTTTTCCCGAGCCTGCGGATTGGCCGGTAGGGTGAACCTGTCCAAAACCGGAGTCAGTTCATTGGCCAGCAGGGTTTCAAGCACTGCGTCAACCGTCCACAATTGCAGGATCAGGCGGTAGATATGAGGCGAAATGGCGTCCTCGTCCAGATTAAGCACTTGCGGATGCAGGCGGATGTTGGCGTTCTGCCATTTGCCGACGATTTCCGCATAGTATTCCTGGTAGTCGAGGCGGGTGACGTAGTTGATGAACTGCTCCGAATCCTCGCTGGCCTCCCGCCCGAATTTGCGGCTGATCGGAGCCGCGAAAGTGGCGGTCGCCCGCAGGCGCAGCTTCTCCAGGCTCTCTTCCAGTCGGTTCAGGCGAAACTGTGTTTCGCGGCGCAGTTGGGTGAGGGCGTTGGGGTCCACCGGCCAGTTGCGGTCGATGATTTGGCCGCTGGTTTGCGCGATCGATTCTTCCATCTGCTGCACTTCGAGTCGGCGCGGACGCAGCAGGCGATAGTGGGCGAGAAGGGCGAACATGGCAAAGACCAGGCAGGCGCCGCCCAGAATCCGATATCTTGCGGGCCAGTTCCTCAATTGCCGCCTCCTTCCGCGGGTGGCTTGTCCGGCAGTTGCAGGTAGTGGTTGCGCAGCGGCATGTGAATAATGAAGCGGCGGTAGTCGAGTCCGCCTTCCGAGGTCAGCCGCAACCATGGCATGAAAATATCCTCGCGCCCCACGGTGTCGGCGGAAAGCATCAGGTCGACATTGCGAAACAGGCGGGAAAGGTTCAGTTGGTCGATGAAAGTCCGCACCTGTTCGTAGCGACTGTTGGGGGGCGACGCGGTATAGAGGGCGGCGACAAAGCTGCGCCAGGGCCGGATGTCGGTGACTGCGATGGTTCGGCTCGGTTCGGCACCTCGGGCTTCGGTTCGCCCGGTTTCGCCTCGATCAGGGCGAAAGGGGTTGGCTGAAATCAGCGGTCGGGCTTCGGCTCGGCGGCGGCCTTCCGGTTCAGAGCCTTGCTTGCCGGCATGGAAAGTCTGTTCGTCGGCCAGGTAGATTGTCCAGGCGTCGATAAACGGATCGTTGTCCGGCAAGTCCGTGACCCGGGCGCGAGCCGCGCCTAGGGTTTCCAGTGTCTGGTGCAGCAGGTAGAGGCGATTGCCCTTTTCGACATAGGGCAGAAGCATGCGCTCGATGGTTTCCGTACGGAACTGCATATCCTCCATTTCGGGTACCATGGAATGGCTGGTTTCGACCTGTCGCAGAAGGCTTTGCAGAGCCGCTTTTCGGGTTTCCAGTCGACGAAAGTCGCGCAGGCCGGCCAAGACCAGTAGAACCGCCAGGATCCCGAGGCTGGCGGCGAGAAACGGGAAGCGTCGGCGCCGATGATTCTGTTGTTTGACAAAGGCGGGCGCGAGAGAAATCTCGAAGTCGGCCATGCCGAGCCCTTGCAGTGCCAGCCCGTAGGCGATGATCAGCGAGGGGTCGGGTTGGCCGGCGGCGGCGGGCACGCCGATGGTTTCGGCGGCGCACGAGAAGCGGTCGCCGAAAAACTCCGCCAGGCCGTTGATTCTGGCACCGCCGCCGCACAGGCATATCCTGGCCAGGGGGCGGTTGGCGATTTCAGTCGGCTCCTCGGAGCGCCACTGGTTGACAATCGAGTTGAGTTCGCTTTCGAAGACGGCGGCCGCGAGGGTCGCCGGCGCATCGCGGTCGGCGGGGTTGACCGGAGTTTGATTCTTGTCTCTCTCCGCTTCTTCGGGGGAGACCGCCAACTGTCTGGCCAGAGCCTGCACGTAGCGGTCGGTGCCGCAGGTCAGGGACGAGGCGTACAGCAGGTTGCCTTTGCCGACGATCGCCACGGTTGAGTTTTCGGCCCCGATTTCGAGCAGAAGATGAAGGGCTTCGGTGGCTTTCGCCTCCGGATGGAGGGCGAAATAGGCGGAGGCCAGGGCGGTGCCGCCGATCGCGAAGTCGGCGATCCGCAGGTCGGCCGCCATCAGGTTCCGGGCTCGCTCCTCAATTACCGATTCCCGGCAGATTCCGATCAGAACCGGTTGTCGGCGACCGAAGGCGGGCGGCATGCTCTGATGGTCGGACAGGAAGTTCTCTTCGGAAAGACCGGCGAGCTGCTGGCTTTCCAGCTCCACCATGCGGTCGAGATCTCGCGGATTGTTGGTCGGAAAGTCTCCGACCTGGGCAGTCGCGACATATTGCGGAACGCCCACCGTGACTTCGCGGCGATGCCAGGCACCCGGCTCCAGCCAGGGTCGCAGCTCGCCGCCGAGTTCCGCTTCGTCGAGAATGCCTTCGCCGCGGCAGTTCAGAATCCGGCCGCCCTCGAAACGGATCTCGCGTCCGTTGTGGGAGAGCAGCACGGCTTTGGCCGCGGCCTGCCCGAGATCGAGCCCGAGCGCTTGCTTGGAGCGGAGGCAAATCATAGATCCCCGATTTCCACGTATTCACCGTCCGGACTGACGACGCGGGCGGTGACGAAAATCAACAGGTGCCGCGGTTCGCGGCTGATCCGGGTGCGGCGAAACAGGCCGCCGACCAACGGCAAGTCGCCGAGCAGGGGCACCTTGTGCAGTTCTTCCTGCACCCGGTTTTCCAGGATGCCGCCGAGAACCACAGTCTCGCCGCTGGCCACCGCGACCGAGGTGTTGACCGAGCTTTCGCTGACTTCCGGCAGGAAGTAGCCGACCGATTCGCCGGTTCCGTTGGGCGTGCCGGGAGTGGCTCCGGTTCCGTTTTCCGGATCGTCGCGTCGGATGCTGCGGAAGCTGCCGGCGCTGTAGAAGTTCAACTGGTCGACATTCTTGATGCTCGGCGCCAGGGACATCAGAATGGTGCGGCCGTCGTTTCCGATGCTGACCCTGACCCGCAGGGTGATGCCCTGCTCGATCTCGGTCGGTCGGCCGACCGGCTGAATGGAGCTGCGGTTGACGTCTTCGGCTTCGGCGCCGCCGGTGGTGATGACGGTGCCGGTGACCAGCTCCCATTCCTCCCAGTAGTAGAAGTTGCTGCCGCGGCGGATTTGCGCGCTCTGGTTGTTGAGCAGGGTCAGTCGCGGCGCGCTCAGGGTTTCGGCGTCGGTCAGTTTGTAGAGGGCGCGCAGGGTGGCCTGATATTCGTGGTTGCCGAGAATGCCGCTGACGCTGAGCGCCGGGCTGTCGGCGCCCTCCGGGAAGCCGGGGAAGACCGAGCTGAAGATGGCAGTTTCGATGGCGGCCGCCTGCGGTCGGCTCATTTCCACGCCTTGAATGTCCACGCCCAGTTGGTTGAGATCCTTTTGGGATACGGTCAGGAAGCGGGCCTCGATCAGCACCTGGCGGGGAATCAGGTCGAAACGTTCGATGATTTCCTCGGCCATCCTGAGGTTCTCCGGGGTGTTCCGGATCAGCAGCAGGTGCCGGTTTTTGAACAGGCGCAGGACACTGCCTTCGGGGCTGTTGTCGAAGAGCAGCTCTTCGAGCGCCTCCAGCAGTTCCGCATCCTCCTCGGCTTCGCCGCCGAAGCCGCCGCCGTCAGTGTCGCTGCTCTGACGCTGCGGAATGAAGCCTTTGCGCAGGTCGAAAATCCGGGTTTCCAGCCGGGGACGGCCGACCGCCGGCTCCAGGCTTTCAGTGATCCAGATCGCATTGCGGCCGACCTGAAAGTCGACGCCCATGTTGCGGGCGAGGTATTGCAGCAGCTCCTTGAGCGGCACCTGGTTGAAGTTCACGGTCAGGCGTTGGTCGGTGGTCAGCGCCTGGTCGGCGATGATGTTCAGTCCTTCGATTTCACTGAGCGCGATGACCAGTTCCTCGATGCCGGCATTCCGCAGGTGGAGGGAAATTTCGCGCTCGATGACTTCCTCCATCGGCCCCGGCGGCATTCTGATCGGCCGGCTGTCGGCCGAAATGCGCACGGTCTGGCCGTAGTTTCGGGGCAGGTGCATCGAATCCTCCACTTCCTCCAGCATCCTCCGGCGCGACGGCTCCTCCTCGCGCCGGTGGCGCGCCAGATCGACCCGGGCCTGTTCGAGGCGGTCGATCATTTCCCTTAGTTCGGCCATGGAAAAGCCCGGCGCCGGCAGCGGCCGCTGCGGGTCGTCGGTCGTCTCCAGGTCGGAGGGTTCCCGAGTCGCCACCTCGTTTGCGCTGGCGGCATGGTCTGAGTCGGCGGGCGAGCGCATGGTTTGGCAGGAGGCTAGAATGAGCGCCAGCGGAAGTGCGACGAGCGGGGTTCGGAATCTAGGCATGGTTTGTTTCCTGAAGTAATAGGGTTGTCCCTCCGAACCGGTTGCCGGGGTCGGGAGGCAGAGGCGGGATTAGGGCAGGGCGCCGTCCTCCCATTGCGGCCGACTGCGGAAGACGTTGCCGCCGTAGGCCACGTTGAGGAATGGGACATTGCGTTGTCCGTCGAATTCATTGCCGGTGTTCCAGACATGGCCGATGTCGCGCACATGCCAACTGCATCTGATGATCGGGAACTCGGCCGGGCTGTAGCCCAATTTCAACTGCCATTCCTTCATCTCGCCCCAGGTCTCGGCCTCGCCGGGGATGGTTTCGCTGCCGCCGCGCGGCTTCGGCATGGTGCCGCCGGGCCAGGGATGCAGGGCGTTGGTCAATTCATAGAAATAGCTGATCCTGGCCGCCTGCGGATGAGGGTTGATGTCCCGGCCGCTGTTGCCCGGTCGGTCGTAGGCGCCGGAGAAGTTGCCGTCGACTCGCGACTTCCATTGGCTGAGGGCGGTGTCCGAGGGGTTCATGTCCGACGGGCACTGCAGCAGGTCGAAGCTGTCAAGGTAGCCCGGATTGAGGCGTGACATCCAGGCGACTTCCCGGAATCGGTTGTCGTCCTTGTACATGATCCAGACTGTGGCCTGCTGGCGCAGGTTGCTGGTGCAGGCCGTCATCCGCGCCCGGCGCCGGGCGCCGTGCAGAGCGGGCAGAAGCAGTCCGGCCAAGATCGCGATGATTGCGACCACCACCAGCAATTCAATCAGGGTGAAGCTGGCGGTACGCGACTGCCAATGACAGTTTGATGGAGACGCTTTCATCGGGGATGTTTTTTTTCTTTAAATGATTGGCTGTAAGGGGAAAGAACAACGTTTTTCAGTCGTCTCGCGGCAGAGCTTTTGTGGCTTGTCCGGCAAGCTTTATTTTAAAATAGTTGAGTTTGCCATGAAAGCAAATCGGTTTTGGGTTTAAAGTAACCATCGTTGCCTCAATGCTGTCCCGCAGGTCGGTTACCTGAACCGACTACCACGCCAAATAGCTGCAGGTTTCAACAGAAGGCCGCAAAGGTCGGCAAGGTTTTCAGTGCATTGCTCGGCGCGAAGCGCCCTGGAGCGGCCGCCGCCTGCCTGACCACTTAGTCGTTGATCTGATTCCACATGCATGTGGTCAGACACGCAAGTGTGTCAGGTTCCCGCGGCCATGTATTCCAACGCCGCTTTGATATAGACCGTCGCATTTCACGCCACCACCGGGCTCACTCCCG
>SLSR01000209.1 GCA_007130365.1 Lentisphaeria bacterium | reverse complement strand
GTCGGTATTCATGTTGTCCCTGACGGTATTGGGTTGATGATCAGTCGTCGGTTTGGCGCGACGGGCGGCCCGGCATGTAGCCGCGCCTGGTGTCGCCGACAAACTCGAGGAAATGCGCCACTTCCGGCACCTGGCCGAGGGTGGCCTGAATTTTCTCGATGGCGTTCGGACGGTTCAAGCCCTGGAAATAGAAGATTTTGATGGCCTCGCGAACCGCCTTTCTGGCGGCCGGCGACAGGCCGGCACGCTTCAGCCCGACCGCGTTGGGGCCGTGGATCACGTCTTCCGAAAGCATGCAGTAGGGCGGCACATCCTGGGTGACTCGCGCCAAACCGCTGATCATGGCCAGGGTGCCGATGCGGGCGAACTGATGCACCGCCACGCCGCCGCTGAGGACGGCCGCCGGGCCGATTTCAACATGGCCGGCCAGCAGTGCCGAGTTGGCGATGATCGCGCGGTCGCCGATTCGGCAGTCGTGCGCGACATGACTGAGCGCCATCAGCATGACCTGGTTGCCGACCACGGTGCGAGTGCCCTCGCGAAAGCCGCGATGGATGGTCACATATTCGCGAATCACGCATTGTTCGCCGATCTCGACATAGCTGACCTCCCCCTTGTAGTGGTAGTCCTGGGGTTCGTCGCCGATCACGGCACCGTTGTGGATGCTGGTGTTGGCGCCGATTGTGGTGTGCCCGGTCAGGTGAACGTGCGGCCCGATTCGGCAGCCGTCGCCGACGGTCACGTGCTCGTCGACAATGGCGAACGGGGCTATCGAGACATTTGCGCCGAGCCGGGCGCCCGGCGCGATTACTGCGGTCTGATGGATCATGCTTGTTTCCCTGTCGTGATTGTCTTCACCGTCGTTCCATGGCTGGCGAATGGGGATTGCTTCCGAACGGTTTTGCACGGGAGCCTGCGGCCGCTCACCGCGACTGCCGGCGCTCGCGCTCCCGAAAGAAACGCATCAGCGGCTTGACCGGATCCCCGCCCACCGCGACTTCGATCAGTTCGACTCCGGCCTGACGGCATTCCGCCGACGCGCTTGCCCGCAATTCGCCGACGACGGCGGAAAACCTTTGCATATCCTTCGAGCCACGGCCTGGAAACCAGGTGAACTCGCCGGTTTCCGCATCCTCCGCCGCCAGGTATCCGACCGGCTTCGCCGGCTGCTCCCGGGGATCGGAAATTCTGATCGCCGTCAGGTCGTGCCGGGCGCCGACGGCGGCCAGCGCCTGGCCATAGTCCCGGTCGAGCAGGTCGCTGATCAGAAACAGAACCGAGCGTTGCGGCAAAAGCCGCATGGTGCGGCGCAAGGCCTTTGCAATGTCGGTCTGCCGCTTCTCGGCACCCCGCGTCGCCAGCAGTTCGCGGACGATGCGCAAGGCGTGTCTGCGCCCTTTGCGCGGCACCACATAGACCTCCGGTTCCGCCGAGAAAAGCAGCAGCCCGACCCGATCCTGGTTGCGCACCGCGCTGAACGCGAGCAGCGCCGCCAGCTCGGCCGCCTTCTCCATCTTGTCGGAGCCGCGCCGGCCGAAACAGAGGGAGGACGAGATGTCGACCAACAACATAACCGTTAATTCGCGTTCTTCGACAAACTTCTTGACAAAAGGCCGTGCCAAACGGGCCGTCACATTCCAGTCGATGTCGCGGGCGTCGTCGTCACCCTGGTACTCCCGCACTTCCTCGAACTCGATCCCCCGGCCCTTGAAGACGCTGTGGTAGGCGCCGGCGGCCAGCCGGTCGACCATTCTGCGCGTGCGGATTTCGAGCCGTCGGACTCTTGCGAGCAACTGTCGGATCAGGGTGGACTGGGGCTGGTCTTTCACGGCGTTCTAAGCTCGCCAAGCAACCAGGCGACAAGGTCGTGGCCGGTCATGTTTTCCGCTTCTGCCTCGTAGTTCAGGATCAGGCGATGGCGCAGGACCTGCGGCGCCACATCCTTGACATCCCGGGGCACTACATAGGCGCGCACCTGCAGAAAGGCTTTGGCCTTGGCCGCGAGCGCCAAGGCCAGGGTGGCGCGGGGGGAGGCGCCGAATTCGACCAGCTCTTCGATGCGTTCGAGTCGGACTTGGCTTTGCCGTTCGGACAGGGCGATCGGGCGGCCGTGGCGGGGGCGGGTGGCAATCGTCAGGTCGAGGATGTATTCCTCGATCTTTGGATCCAGATAGACCTGGTCGATGGCCTTTCGGGCTTCGCCGATCTGTTCCAGGCGCAAGACTGGCGCGGTCGGCGGCGGCGGTTCGGGATGAGCCATGCGCCGCATGATCTCGCGTTCCTCTTCGCGTTCGGGATAGTCGACCCGCGCCTTCAGCATGAACCGGTCGATTTGCGCTTCCGGCAGATTGTAGGTGCCCTCGTGCTCGATCGGGTTTTGCGTGGCCATCACGAGAAAGGGGAAGGGCAGGGGGCGGCTTTCGCCGCCGATCGTAACCTGTCGCTCCTGCATCGCTTCGAGCAGGGCGCTTTGCACTTTGGCCGGGGCGCGATTGACTTCGTCGGCCAGTATCAGGTTGGCGAAAATGGGGCCGGGCTTGACTGTGAAGCTATGGTCGCCGGGGTTGTAGACGGTGGTGCCGATCAGGTCGGCCGGCAGCAGGTCGGGGGTGAACTGAAGCCGGGAAAACCGGCCGCCAACGGCGGCGGCCAGGGTTTTGACGGCCAGGGTCTTGGCCAGGCCGGGCAGGCCTTCGACCAGAACGTGACCCCCGGTCAGCAGTCCGATCAACAGGCAGTCGACCAGCTCGCTTTGCCCGACCAGAGTCTGCCCGATGGCCGCACGCAGAGGTTCGACAAAGCTCGCGGCCTCTTGGATTTCGGCCTGCCGCAACTGCATTTCCGGGGGTGTCTCGGTCATTCTCGGTTCTCCCTGAGTCCGCTGACTGGGTGCTTGGCGCATTATGCTCTTTGCCGCTTGGCTTGATTTGCCCGTTTCACAATTCTCTGCCGAGCGGCGCGAAGCGGAAAATGGTTCGGCTTTGTTGCTGATTCCGCCTTTCTCGAATTCAGGTTTGTATTATAGCATGGCATTGCCCGAGTCGACAATCGCCGGGCGCAAGCCAGGTTTCGCCACGATTCTGGCGGCTTGGCGAGAGAGGTCGACCGGCATTCGAATCAAGGTTGTCGACGCAACCATGAATGCCCCTGCACATCGAGATTGGTCAGCCCCAGTTCTTGCGCGTGCCGAACCACACTCGAATATTCTGCGGCGGTCGGCCGTCGGGAAATCTGCGGGTAGTCGTAGGCTTGGTGCGCGGGATTGTACTGGGCCATGATGTTGACGTAGGTGTCCTTCGGCAGATTTTCGGCGATCCATTCCATGACTTCCTTCGAACCGGACACATTGTCCGGCATGACCAGGTGCCGGATCATCAGCCCTCGGTACATGATGCCGTCCTCGTCCGGCTTTGCCACACCCACTTGGCGGTGCATTTCCAGAATGGCATTTTGCGTGACCTCGGGATAGTCCGCCGCTCCGGCCGAGTACTTGGCCGCCATTTGTCCGTCGGCGTACTTGATGTCGGGAAGATAGATGTCCACGACACCGTCGAGCTGCCTGATTATGTCCAGGCGCTCCCAGCCAAAGGTATTGTAGACAATAGGCAGGCGCAAGCCCTTGCCGGCGGCAATGTCGATAGCCTTGAGAATGTGGGCGGAATAATGGGTGGGGGTCACCAAATTGATGTTGTGGCAGCCTTGCCTCTGCAGTTGCAGCATCATGTTGGCCAACTGTTCGACACTGGTTCTGGAGCCGCGGCCGCGATGGCTGATTGGCCAGTTGATGCAGAACACGCATCGAAGCGAGCAGTGAGTGAAGAAGATCGTGCCCGATCCGCCTCTCCCAACCAACGGACGCTCCTCGCCGAAGTGGGGATTGAACGAGGAGACCATCAGAGTCGAGCCCGGAGCCCGGCAAAAGCCTATGGCGTTCCGCAGGCGGTTGACCCCGCACTTGCGGGGGCAGAGCTGACAGTGTGCCATCGACGCCCACAATTCTTCGGCCCGCCTGCGCAGCTCGCCGGATCGGTGCAGTGCGAGATAGGCCGGCTCGAATTCGGTCTTGACAGCGGCGTTGTTGCTCATTTCTTCGGCATCCGATTGGCTGAAAGATTCCACGGCAGTGCCGTCGCCGCAACTGCTTGCAAAAAGCAGTGCAATCGGGAAAAGCCCGAAAAGTTCTTTTGCGCGCATGATCTTTTCCTCATGTCCCATGCCTGGCCAGGCAATTCATCCGTTAAGTTTGCCTTGCTTTAATTTGACTGCTTTCGTTTCGGCCAGGTTCCAGGGTGTCCGTCTTTAAGTTGGCGAAGACAATGAGTTTTGCCAGGCCGATCGTCAGGCAGGCGCCCGGCAAGCCGAGGATCGGCAGCAGAACGATGCCACCCACAATTCCCCCGAACCAGCCGCCCAGCAAATCGGCGCCATAGAGCAGGCCGGCTGTTCGGGCATAGCGACCGTCGCGCTTGAGGTAAAGCCGGTTGGCCAGCGGATATTGGGCGCCGGTCAGCAGGCCGGCGACAAACAGGGCGAACAAAAAAAGCCATCGGAGATAAGGCAGTGCCGAAGGTATGTCCAAATATGGCTGAAGCACGACAAACGCCAGGGGCAGTAGAAAGGCGAAACCCGCGACCGCCAGGTCAATCGCCTTGAAAAGGGCGCGATCGCTTGTCGCCCTTGTCGAGTTTGTGATCAGCGCTCCGCTGGCCGAGCCTGCCATGAAACCGGCCACCAACAGTCCGATCCAGGAAAACACATAGCCGTAAACCGACTGAAAGGCGAAGAGCAGGGACAGGTCAAAGACCATTCCGGCAAATCCCGTGGTCGCGGTGCATAGCGGAACCCCGGAGCCCGGCCGCGAACGCCTCCGCAGCAGCAGAACCAGACCGCCTGCGACCGCCGAGGCGGCAAGAACATGCACCAGTCGCAACTTTTCGAACCGGGCAAACCAAGGGCGCAGGGACGGAGACAGCAGCGAACTCCAGTAGGCGGCGCTGTAGTATACCCCCAGGGGCTGGAAGTCGCGGTTGTGGCGTTCGCTGCCGTCGGCGATGAAGTCGGCAAACCAGGATGTCCATTTGGGATTAAGCCTTTGTTCGATGTGCCAGGGGATAAAGCTGCCGTCGGACAGCTCCCGCTGCCCAAGGCGTTCGGCGAAAAGAGGCGCGTCAATATCCATGACCGCCTTCGACCGGGAGGCCAAAAGCAGATTGTCGCCTTCCCCGGGGATCGGGCGCACATGCCGGAAAACGCTTTGCAGGGTGTGGAAAATGCAGGAGTTGAGGTTTCTCAGCTCCTCGTTCGCGTGAGTGAATGAGCCTGGCAGACGGATTGCCAAAATGCCGTCCGCGCGCAATTTTTGGGCGGCCAGAGAAAAGAACTCGCGAGTGAAGAAGCGGTTGGTCTGCAAGTCGTCGGGCCTTGCCAGCCCGGTTAGGATTATGTCGTATTCGGCGGCTGTCTTGCGAAGGAAAAGCCGGCCGTCGATATGGCTGACCCTTACCCTGGGATCGGTCAACTCGGCTTCGGTCAGCGGCGTCCGGTATTCCTTCATCAATTCAAGGATGAGCGGGTCAAGCTCCGCATAATCGACTCGGTCGACGGATTTGTGCATTAAAATTTCGCTCAGCACCCCTCCTGCACCGCCACTTGACACCAGGATGTCTTCGGGCCGGGGATGCGCCAACAATGGAATATGGACAAACGCCTCCACCAAACCAATGTCGGGAACGGGTATCGAAATGTCGGGAGAGCCGTCGAGAAAAAAAACGTATTGACCCGAGCTTTCCACAATGCAGACATTGCCGAAGACCGAATTTTCATAATGGATCACGTTCTGCCCTTGCCACTGCGCCTGAACTGAGCGCAGATGCAGGCCTTCCGCGACGCCGGCAAGCAGGCCGTAGGCGGCGCCGGCCATGAGCAGTGCCGCGGCGATGGTGGCCAGGCGCCTGGCCAGCCCTTGCCGCGGCCACATTGGAATCGCCAGCACAAGACAGGCGGTGGCGTTGATCATCGCCAGCAATGCGGCCGTCTGAAAAGAATGCAGATGGGGAATCAGGAGGAAGGTCCAGGCGATCCCTCCGGCCAGGGTTCCCACGGTTTCCCCAATATAAATTCTCCCGATCGCCGAATCCGTGGTGCCGGAAAAGAGTGCGTACACCCGGCATCCCAAGGTGAAGGATGCGCCGTGAAGCACGCTGACCAATAGGAGCGAGGCAAAGGAGGCAAGCAGAATGGCCGGGAACCCGGCTTCCTCGCCGACCGAGATGCCGAGCAGAGGTTTCGCCAAACGCGTCAAGTGAATGGAGAGGGGCAGGGCAATGGCAAACAGGATGGCAATCCAGGCAAAGGCCGCGACTGCGCCGGCGCGCTTCCCCAGCAACCGTCCCGGAATGAAGCAGCCGACCGCCTCGAGCACCAGCCAGTTGGCCAGGATTATCCCGATGGTCAGCTCGTTGCCCGAAAAGACGATAAGCAGCTCTCGCATCAGCGTCATCTGAGCCGCCAAACCGCTGAACCCAATGCAGAATACCGCTAATATGCAGGCCTTGTTCATCGGCTTGAATATCTCCCTAGACAAACAGAAGATTCAGACCCCAGAGGATGAAAATGACGGCTCCCCCAATGCGCAGTGCAAGATCAGCCTTCGGAAGCCTGGAGAGTCTCTTCCAGAAATAGGGTGTCAACCCGCAGACCAGCGCGACCGGAACGATTAAAGTCCCGAGCCCGAAGAGGAGGCCGGCCAAGGTTCCGAAGAAAACACCCTCGCCGGAATTGGCAATATAGATTACCATGCCAACCGTCGGCCCGCAGGGGAACAAGCCGTCGACCACCCCAAGCATGAACGGCGAACCGGCTCGGCAAAGACCTGCGCAGCGCTGCGCGTGCAGGAAAAACCATACCCCCAACGCGATCAGCAGAACTCCGCCGGTTACACTCACCACCCGCACGCCAAGCAGATTCATTGCCACGCGGCCCGAATAGGCGGCTAGCCCGCCGTAGAAGCAGTAGACAATGAGCTTGCCAATGCCAAAATTCAGGCCGATGCCCATGCCTTCCCTAAGATTGCGACCTCCGCGCGCAACTACCGGCGTCAATAGAATGCCGCAATGTATGCCGCAAACGCCGGCCCCCAGAATCAGGCCTGACAAGACAAGTCTCCACATCATTACAACCTCTTCGCCTGGATGTTTAACGAGCCAGGTTTGCCGCCTGACCCTGCATCGTTTTGGGATGTTTGCGCGAAGCGCTGTGGAGCGCCTGCGGCGCGGTTTTACACTCCCGAAACCCGGAACCGCGGAACCCATAAAAGACGCATGGCCGAATTCGCATGAGTTAATCATCAGAAAAGAATCTGACACGGTGTATGAGCATTAAGTTCTCCCGTTTTCAACCACATTTTCTAGCGGCGGCCCACCAGCCACCGCTTTTTTTATGTCCCGCAGCCTACGTCATCCCAGAACTTTCAAAAATGCCCCGGTAGGTGTGGCTTGCTTTCATGGCGCGATGTCCGTCGCCACTCCCATCCCTCTTCTTTCCCCCCTTCCTTCGCACTCAGAATAAAAAATCCAGGTTCTTTCTCACTTTGAGTGGGTAGCTTGTTTCAATTCACATTCAGAAATGATGGCGATTAGCACATATACCGAAACGGCTATCCAAATCTGAGTTTTGACTGCATTTTCTGTGGTGCCGTAGAATTTTTTATTCGCAGGTGTTGTTTGATCCACTTGAAAAACAATTCTATTTGCCAGCGCTGTTTATACAAATTGGCGACATCCAGAGCATCAATGGTAAAGTTGTTGGTCAGAATAATTATGGTTTTGCCTTTTTCTTCGTCGTGAAATTTGACTCGACGAAGTTTTTCAGGGTACTTTTTTCGTGTATTTACACCGGTTAGAACGATGCTCTGATCGGCTCTCAAACCGGTGTATTTGTCAACTGTATTTGAGTATAAACGACGAAATTTAAAATTCTTTTTTGAACGAATCACAAAGAAAGACAGGGATGCCGTCAGATTATATAGACGGCCGAAATCAAGATATCCGCGATCCATTATATAGAAGGCACCAGGTTCCGGCAGCAGTTGGTCTAGCACCTTTACGTCGTGGATTTTTCCATGCGCAATCCAGATGAATGTTGGAATATTACCGCACAAGTCAAGTAGCGTATGCATTTTTACAGCCGCTTTTCGTTTGCGAAACTTTGCCCATGGAAAAACCGATAGGCATAGATCGATGATCGAAGCATCCAGGGCGTAGACCGTATTTTCGAGTTCTACAGCAAACTTGCCGTCGCAGTATAGCGCACGTGCTTCGTGGATCAATTTTTGTGCAAAGTCCGCATAAATACGCCAGTCGCGATTTGCGTTGGCGTCGGCAAGTTTACTTTTACAAACAGTTCCACGGATGCCCATATGAAATAGACGGTTGGGAACAGCATTAAGGCATGCTTCGATGTCTCGCAAGCTTTCGCGATATGCAAGCTGGGCAAATGCCATGCAATAATATTGATTCAAGCACGAGAACATTTTTACTTTGTATTGACCTTTGTAATGATCTACACATTTTTTGAATTCATAGGATGGAAGAAAATCCATTATTTGAGAGAAAACCATTTTGCCGCAATTCATCAGCTACTCCTTTGTTATTTTGACTGATGAAACTATAGCAGCATTTTGATTTCAAATCGAAAAATTATTTCATGGCACCTTAATTATTGGTTATCAGATATTTACAAATAAATAAAAACTAAACGCCCGGACAGCAGTGAGGCTGAATGTATTGTATTGGCGATCGCCTTGCGATTGAACCGTTTCTCACGAAAAACTAATCTGCCTCTGACGGTTCCCGTACAGTTGCCGATTATCTTATAGTCAAGCAATCGGGGTCGTGCGGATTGATCAAACAAGGAGAGCGACAATGTACGAAAGCAAAGCGGATTTGCATGTTCACAGCAAGTATTCCTCACGTCCCAGCGAATGGGTTCTGAGGAGAATTGGAGCGCCGGAGAGCTTTGTCGAACCCTTGGAGATCTACCGTCATTGTCGCGAGCGCGGCATGGATCTGGTAACCATCAGCGACCATAATTGCATCGCGGGCGCTTTGTAGATCGCGGATTTGCCGGGCACTTTTATTTCTTCCGAAATCACCACCTATTTCCCCGAGGATCGTTGCAAGATCCATTGCCTGGTCAGCGGGATCAGCGAAGTGCAATTCGCCGAGATCATGGAGATTCGCGAGAATGTCTACGATCTTCGCCGCTATTTGCAGGAGCATGAAATTTGCCACTCGGTGGCGCACGCTCTGTACGCGGTCAACGATCAGCTGGCGCTGGCGCATTTTGAAAAACTGCTGTTAATGTTCAACTGCTTCGAGCGCATCAACGGAGCCCGCTATCATCGGGCCAATCATCTTCTGGGCGCGGTTTGCGAAGGCCTGACTCCGGCGATTATGGACGAGTTGGCCGAGCGCCATGGACTTGAGCCAAACGGACCGGAACCATGGCGCAAGCGCTTTACCGCCGGCAGCGACGATCACAGCGGACTCTATGTGGCTTCGGCCTACACCGCCACTCCACGGGCGGCTACGGCGGCGGAGTTTGTCGCTCATTTGCGGGCCGGTCGCCATATTTCGGCAGGCGCTTCCGGCTCCAGTCTGAAGCTGGCTCACACTCTCTACCTG
The DNA here is from genome assembly GCA_007130365.1 of Lentisphaeria bacterium. Lineage (GTDB taxonomy): Bacteria > Verrucomicrobiota > Lentisphaeria > Oligosphaerales > PUNB01 > SLSR01. The sequence continues at coordinate 17,606 of SLSR01000209.1, read as the reverse complement.
ATCGCCTACGCCTATTACAAAGATCGTTTTCTGGGGGCGAATTCCGACGGCGGAAAGAACAATTTAATCGGCGGTCTGCTGCAAAACTTTCTGCGGTCGCCCTGCGAAGAGCGCAGTGGCGGCTTGGCGCGACGCTTTTTCGGTCGAGTTGTACGCCCCTGGAAGTTGCGGCGGATGAGCGCGGCGGAGCAGGCTTTGGTGGCTGAATTGTCCAGCTTGTTCGGTGACGATGAGTCTGGGCGCAGCCCGGGCATCATGTCGCCGTCGGCCAACAGTTTCACGCTCGCCTGTCGGATCAGCCAGGGGTTGACCTATCGTTTTCTGTGTCAGTTTATGGCACGCCTTAAAAACGGCGCTTTTATCGAAAGCCTGCAAACCCTGGTTTCACTTGGTCCGGTATTCTTTAGCGTTGCTCCCTATCTGACCGCTTTCCGTTCGCAGCATAAGGACGAAAGACTGCTTGATGCGGTGGCCGAGCGTTTTTCCTGCGCCGCGCGGTTGAATCAACGAGATGCCGGGAGGGTTTGGTTGAACGACGGCGTGCATGGTTTGCGGGGGAATGTCGAGGACATGCGCGAGCTGTGCGCCCGCCTTGCCTTGATCCCCGGCGCTCCCGCCATTGTTACCTGTATGCCGAATGGTCCGGAAGATGAGTTGCCGCACTGGCGCAACTTCAAGCCGGTGGGAATGTTCGAATTTCCCGAATATCGCGAAAACAGCCTGGCCTTTCCGCCGTTGTTGGAAATTGTTGAATATTTGGAGAGCCGAGAGGTCGGAGAACTGTTGATTACTACACCCGGCTTGCTCGGAGTGGCCGGGTTGGTCGCCGCACGCTTGCTGGAATTGCGCACGGTCGGGGTTTACAGCCTGGACGTACCGGGCTATGTGAAAAATGCGACCGAGGACAATGAAGTGGCGCATCTGGCCAAGCGTTATATTTTATGGTTCTACAGTCAATGCGATGTGGTGTACGCCCCCGATCCGGAATGTCGTCGGCAGTTGCTCGAGGGCGGGGTCGAAGTCAGCTCATGGTCCGAGTCTCCGCGTTTCGACCTGGGCGCGAACGAGTGGCAAGATATGCTTGGCCTAGGGCTGCTCGAAGGCGACCCGGCCGCGACCCGGCTGGAGAACGCCGTGGCCTGAGTGGGAATTGCGAAATGCGAATAACTTTGATCAGCGAAACTTATTTTCCACAAATCAACGGGGTTTCCCGGACGCTCGACCGCCTGACCCGGTTCCTGACCGCTCAAGGCGATCGGGTGCAGTTGCTGATACCGCGCTACCGCGAGGATGACCAGGAAGCCGGGGTTGCGGACGAAATCCATGCCTATCCGTCGATTCATCCGCCTTTCTACCGGGAACTGTATCTGCCGCTGGTGCGGCGGCGCAGGCTGCGGCGGACGATTGCGGAGTTTGCGCCGCAGGTCGTGCATATCGCCACCGAAGGCCCGCTCGGCTGGAACGGTCTGCGGGCGACCCGGCGATTGCGCCTGCCGCTGGTGACTTCCTACCACACCAATTATTGCCGGTATCTATCCTCCTATCGGGCCGGCTTTCTGGAGCCTCTGTTCTGGCGCTATCTGCGCTGGTTTCACAATCATGCCTCGACCGTGCTTTGTCCGGCGGCCTCGATTCGCGAGCTGCTTGCGGCTCGCGGTTTTCGCCGGGTCGAGGTCTGGGGCAGGGGAGTGGATTGCGTTCGCTTCGATCCGGCCAAGCGCGATCCCGAACTGCGGCGACAATTCGGCGCGAGTCCGGATGAAGTTCTGCTGCTCTATGCCGGACGCGTGGCCAACGAAAAGAACCTGCCGATGCTGATCGACGCTTTCGCCCGGTTGCCGGAATCGGTGGCGCCGGTTCGTCTGCTGATTGTCGGCGACGGCCCGTTGCGGGTCAGGCTGGAGCGGAACAATCGCGATTCCAGAATCCTGTTCGCGGGCTATCGCACAGGCGAAGAGTTGGCGAGTTGCTACGCCAGCGCCGATCTGTTCGTCTTCCCTTCTCTGACCGAAACCTTCGGCAATGTCATGCTGGAGGCAATGGCGGCCGGTCTGCCGGTGGTTGCCTTCGACGTGCCTGGGCCGCGGGATGTGGTGGAGCCCGGTCGAACCGGAGTTTTGAGTCGGGAGGTTGCGGCCGACGCCCTGGCGGCAAAGCTGGTCGGCCTTCTGCCGCAAGCCGAATTGCGGCAGGCGATGGCGGCGCGGGCTCGCGAGCATGCTCTCGCCCAAAGCTGGGATCGGATCAATGCGGTTGTGCGCCAGGCCTATTTGGCGGCGGCAAACGGCCGGCGGAATGTCAACCCCGCTATGGGGATGGGGAAATAGCGCCGGAAGTCGACAATCCGTCCTGGGTGGACGGAGTTTGGCAGGCGTTAGCGTTCCGCGTTTGCCGGTCTGCGTTCCCGCACGGCAATGCATGCTGCATGAAAACCAAAACGCTCGCTCCACCGGGGTAAGCCGGGTGGTGGCGCTGAACCGGTCGCGGGCGCTCCAGGAGACAAGCCCGGCGGTGGCGTTGGCGGAACCGAACAGCAAGCCCCGGAGGGAAGGGCGATTTTTCGAAACATTGCCATTTCGGGAGGGTGAAATATAGTAAAGTCAGTTGTCTCGCCCCAAAGCCTGCATTGATCAGGTATAGAGCAAGCCGTCTTTAGTGTATAACGAGCAAGGCAGGAGATTCCCGCCGCCGTGGAAAATGATCCGCAAAAAATTTCGCCGGATGTCGATTCGGTCGGGCTGGTCAAGCCGTGCAGTGTAGTTCTGTTTCCGCCAGACGACCCTCTGCGCCTCAAGTGCGGCGTCCGACTTTCCGAGATCCGGGTGGAATATGAAACCTACGGTCGCCTGAACGAGGAGCGCGACAACGCGGTGCTGATCTGCCATGCTCTGTCCGGGGACGCCCATGCCGCCGGCTATCACTCCGCGGACGACCGCAAACCCGGCTGGTGGGACAATATGATCGGCTCCGGCAAGGCTTTGGACACCGACCGCTACTTCGTGGTGTGCAGCAATTTCCTCGGCGGCTGCAAGGGGACTACCGGCCCCAGCTCGGTCGATCCGCGCACCGGCAAGCCCTACGGCATGAACTTTCCGATGGTTACCATTCACGACATGGTGGTTTGTCAGAAGAAATTGATCGACCACCTTGGGATCGACCGGCTCCTGACCGTGGTCGGCGGCTCGATGGGCGGCATGCAGGTACTGGAATGGGCCGTCTCCTTTCCCGAGCGCGTGGCTTCGGTAATCCCGATCGCGACCACGCACCGAACCTCCCCGCAAAGCATCGCCTTCGACGAAGTGGGGCGGCAGGCCATCTTCAACGACCCCAACTGGAACCGGGGCGACTACTATGGGGGCGAGGCGCCGGATCGCGGGCTGGCGATCGCCCGCATGATCGGGCATATAACCTATCTCAGCGACAAGTCGATGCATGAGAAGTTCGGGCGGGACTTGCGTTTGCGGGACGAATACGGCTACGCCTTCGAGCAGGAGTTCCAGGTTGAGAGCTATCTCCACTATCAGGGGATCCAGTTCACCAAGCGGTTCGACGCCAACACCTATCTGTACATTACCAAGGCCATGGACTACTTCGACATGTCGGTCGGCCACTCGTCCCTGAGCGCCAGCCTGCAGCGGGCGGACTGCAAGTTCCTGCTGATCGCGTTCTCCAGCGACTGGCTCTTTCCGCCCTATCAGATGAAGCAGATTGCCAATGCCCTGCGCAACAACGGCACCGACGTGACCTATGTCGAGATCGAATCCGACTACGGGCACGACGCATTTCTTTTGGAGGCCGACAAGCTGACGCGCATGCTGTCGGCCTTCCTCGGCTTCCTCAGCTCCGCCAGTCCAAGCCCGGCGGTTCCGGATGAAGTGGCGGCGCAGCCACAGGCGAGATGAGGTGTCAATCCATTTCAGGACGGGACATCCGAAACCCGAAACCCGAATTCTGTCACGAGCAATGCATCATTTCTGAATGTGAATTGAAACAGGCTACCCACTCAAAGTGAGAAAGAACCAGTTTTTTTGAATCGGCATGATATGATATGATATGAAAAGCAATGACACAAGTCAAGCGGAACGGCTGGATCAGCGGACCGACTATCGGCTGATCCTCGAGATTGTGCCGGAGGGCAGTCGGGTGCTCGACCTGGGCTGCGGCTCCGGCGGTCTGCTCGATCTGCTGCGCGAGCGCAGGCAGGTGCGCGGCTATGGGGTCGAGCTGTCGTCGCGGCACATTGCGGACTGCATCGGGCGCGGACTCTCGGTGTTTCACGGCGACCTCGACGAGGGGTTGCGCGATTTCGAGGATCAATCCTTCGACTATGTGATCGTCAATCAAACCCTTTCCGTCACCCATTGCCCGGATCTGGTGGTGGCCGAGATGCTGCGGGTCGGTCGGCGCGGCATTGTGGGCTTCGCCAACTTCGCGCATTGGCAGGTGCGCCTGCGCCTCCTGCTTTCCGGCCGAATGCCGGTTACCGAGGCGGTTCCCTACGAATGGTACGACACGCCGAACATCCACCATTTCTCGATCAAGGATTTTCGCATCTTCTGCCGGCGGCGCGAGGCTCGCATCATTGACGAATACTTCTTCGACCGGATCGAGGATGGCCGTCCCCGGCGCCACCTGTGCTGCCCCAATTGGCGGGCGGCCTACAGTCTGTTCGTGCTGGAGGCCGACACATGAAGTCCCGCACCTCCGTTCCGCCGTGCCGGAGAAGGGAAAGTCCAACCATAGAACACGCTGTTCGCATGAGGATGATTGAGATCGACGAAGCGGGTCGACTAAGCGTAGCCAAGTAAGTGTGCGATCAAGGGGTAAGTGTAAGAGTGCCTTCGGCGCTCCGAACACTTGCTGGGATAATCCAAATCGAAATCGGGATCGCTATCGGGATCGAATAGATATGGCGCTTGGACACGAGAAACTGGATGTCTATCATCTTTCGATAGGCTATGTTGCATGGGTTTACGAGAAGGCCGACAGCCTGAACGGAGTCCATCGGCTACAGCGTCGATTTCGATCCCGATCAAAGGCAGGGAATCAGGTGATAGCTGGGCGTTTGACATATTGAATTTTCCGAATCCAAGACGCAAGTTTCCGATGGAGCCGGGTACGGTCTGTGGACTTCTGTTGTGCCTGTGGCTGTCCGTCTTGTGCCCGCAGGCGCGGAGCGCCGAGGATTTTGCGGCCTGGCTTCGGCGGATCGAGAGCGTGCAGGCCGGCCGCGATTTGCGGCTGCCCCTGCGGCAATTGGTCTTGAGCGCGGCCGCCGAGGATCGGGTCGAGGACGCCCTGGCCGGGCTGGAGAACTATCTGCAGCGCGAGCTGGCGGGACGGCGCTCGCTTGCCGGGCTAACCACGCGGCAACTCGAATCCTATGTTCTGGCGGCCGAACTGTCGCATCTGCTGCGGGAATATTGGCTGGGCCGGAATCCCCGAATTCCCCCGCCAAGGCTGGCCGAATGGCTGCTTGCCTCACCCGAGCGAGTGGAGACCCTGGTCAATACGCTGACCCGCTGGGACAACTGGGCGGAGGCATGTCGGATTCTGGAGCTTTTGCACGATCACGATCCGGTCGCGCGCGACCGCTATTTCGACTTGATTCTCGCCTTGGCCGTGGTCTGGGATCAGCCGCGGCCGCCTTTGCATGGCCAGCAGGGAGCGCTTTCGTTCTCTCCCGACCTCGCCGCCCGCTACGACTATTTCAAGGAACTTTACGGGAGTCGGCGGGCCCGTCTGCCCTACGGGCGATTGTCGGTTGTCGCCCTGCGCTTCGTGGTCGACACGCCGGTGCCGGTCGAGGAATTGGCGTGGGCTCGCGACCAGGTGCGGGGTACGCCGTCCCGCTGGGGCGACAAGTTCTACGAGATTGAATACGACGACGACCGCCTGCGGCGGCTGGCCTACGTTTGGGATCGTTCCGGCGACTATACTTTGCGGGCGATCAGGCAGCACGGGGGGATTTGCGTGGATCAGGCATATTACGCGGTGATGACGGCCCGGGCGCACGGGATCCCGGCCATGATCTTCACCGGAGTCGGGCGGCGCGGGCCGCACGCCTGGATCGGGCACATGCTGGGCGAGGATCGCTGGGAGATGGATGTCGGACGCTATGAGTACGACGAATATATGATCGGACAGACCGTCGACCCGCAGACCAACCGGCCGATGAGCGACCATGATATCGCACTCAGTTGCAGCCGCGCCTTTCGGACTCGCCGCGGCGATCTTGCCTATCGCTACCTGAGCCTGGCTCGCGAGTTGCTGCGGATGCGCGAATACGACCTGGCGCTTCAGTCGGCGGAGAGGGCGGTGCGGATCATTCCGATTCTGGAGCCGGCCTGGGAGATTGCCGAAGAGGCTTTGCGAAGGTCGGGGCGGGAGCGCGACTTGCTGGCCGTGCTCGAGCGTCAGGCCGCGGCCTTCGAGCGCTATCCCGACAAGCTTTTCGAGATCGCCTCGCGCCGGGCTGAATTTTTCGAGCGCCGGGGGGAATTGTCGGCGGCCGAAAGAATTTTTGCGGACCTGGCGCCGCGCATCGGGATTCGCCGGCATGACCTGGGCGAGCGGGTGATGCGGGAGCAGGTGCGGCTGCTGGCGCGACAGCAGCGTCTGGCCGAGGCTCGCAAGGTTATGGAGGCCTACATCACTCGGAATCGCGACGGTGGCGCCCAGCTGCTGCCGGTTCTAGCCGACTATGTGCAATTGGCCGGGGGATGGGGGCAGAGCGCGGAGGCGGCATCTTTCGTCTCTCGCCTGGTGGGGCGAATGCGCGGGCTCGCCCCGGATTTGATGGCGTCGTTTGTCGGACTTGAAATTCAGGCCGCCGAGCTGGCCGGCGACGAACGGGCTGTCGAGCGGGCGCGTCGGCGTTGGCGAAGATTGCGTTAAATGGCAAAGTTTTTGCCGCGAAGACTTGCCTGAACCAGGAAACCGATTATCTTTCAATCTGTGGTGCGCGGTCTCGCGATTTGCGGGGCGGACGGAGAAGAAAGGCTTTATCCACACTCATGTCGAAGAGGATTTTTCATGGTTTTGAAGGAGCCGGGCAAGCCATTGAGTTGCGGTTCGATCGAACGGATCGAAGATCTTCGCGAGCAGTGGAACAAATCCGACATTCTGCTGGTTCCCGGCCAGGGGGGGCGCAGGCTGGTTGCCGGATTCGCATGTTCAGACCGGGCTCTGGAAGCGGCCTTGAGGCTGCGCTACAGCGTCTTCAATGTAGAATTGGGGCATGGGTCCAGTCAGGCCGGGGATGGTTTGGATCGCGACCGCTTTGACCCTCAGATGACTCATCTGCTGCTGGTCGAGTCGGGTTCCTTTCGCGTGGTTGGAACCTATCGCATGCAGACGGTCGAGCAGGCCTTGCAGGGTCAGGGAATCTATTCGGCGCAGGAATACGACATGGTCGGCCTGGCTCCGCTGTTCGCGGAGGCGGTCGAATGCGGCCGCGCCTGCATTGCCGCCGAATATCGCAAGGCTGTCTCTCTGATGATTCTGTGGGCGGGCATGAAGGCGTTTATGACGATGGCCGGGAAACGCTGGGTTTTCGGTTGCTGCTCGATCTCCTCGCATCAGCCCGACGACGGCTGGCGCGCCATGAAGACGATTCGGGTCAGCGGTTGTCTGCATCCGGAGATCTTCCTGCCAACCACGGCTGAATACTCCTGCGGCGATCCGCGGCGGGAGGCCGCCCCGGATCTGGGCGACCCGATTCCATTGCCGAAGTTGTTCAGCGCCTATATGCGGCTGGGGGCCAAGGTGATTTCCGAACCGGCCATGGATCGCGACTTTGGAACCATTGATTTCCTGGTCTTGGCCGACGGGCTTAAGGTAAACATGGCCAAGCTTGGTCTGCAGCCTGTAAAAGTATCTGACACCCAGCATGGGGGCAATTTATGATGACTAATGATTTCACCGTTGTCGGCGAGAACATTCATTGCACAAGAATCGTCAAGCGCGAGGGCAGGCGGGCGCTTAAGCGGGAGGACGGCAGCGAAGGCATTCGCTTTGACTTTCGCGGCGAAGGGCAATGGCTGCCGATTCCCGCCGACTGGGGCGCATTCTCCCCGGCCTTCGAACAGGGCAAGGTCAAGCATGCGGCTCTGGCCGTCTATTCGGCGCTCAACGGCGACGACATTCAACGGCGGGCCGGCGAAAATTATCTGAGCTGGATGGCCGAACAGCAGATCGAGGCGGGCGCCGATTTCCTCGACGTCAATGTCGACGAATACGCCACCGACCGTGAAAAGGTGGTCGAGGCGATGGATTTTCTGGCGGGGTTCCTGAGCGCCCGCTATGCCACACCGCTTAGCATTGATTCTTCCGATCCGGAGACTCTGCGCGTTGGTCTTTCCCGCTGCCGGGCCGAGGTCGGATCGCCAATGATCAATTCGATCAGCCTCGAACGCGAGGCGACGGTCGAGCTGCTTGGCGAATTCAAGGCGGAGGCGATTGTCAACGCGGCCGGCACTGCCGGCATGCCGTGCGGAGTCGAGGAGCGGCTGGACAACTTGCGCGAGATCATCGGTCGGATCAAGGCTGCCGGAGCCGCGCTTTCGCGGCTGCATGTCGATGCCCTGGTGCTGCCGATCAGTACCGATCCGGCCAATGCCGGTGATTTTCTGGAGACCACGAAAGCCGCCTTGCGCGAGTTTCCCGGCATTCACGCGACCGGCGGGCTGAGCAATGTGTCTTTCGGCATGCCGGCCCGCAAGCTGTTGAACATGGTGTTCACCCGCATGGGGGCCGACGAATACGGGCTCGACGGCGGGATCATCGATCCGGTTCAGATGCCGATCTCCGAAATCGCCGCCTTGGACCCGAATTCGGAACCGTTCAAGCTGGCGCGCGCAGTTCTGACCGGAGAGGATGTGTTCGGCATGGAGTTTATCGCCGCCAGTCGCGACGGTCGCCTGTAGTCTGATGGATTCTGTGAATTCGGCCGCCTATGCTTGTCGAATTGAGTGTCCGAGTCTCTCGGTGCGCCGGGGCAAAGGCCGTCAAACTCTCGGCGGGCAAGGATTGTCCCGCACAAACAATTCCGGAGCGCCCGCGTTCCCGTCGGCAAAGCGTGAGTATTCATAGAACGGCCTAATTATGCTTCCCGCATCTTCCTGGAAAATCTATCGCCGACTGTTTGCCATGACTCGCCCCTACAAGTGGCGGGTGGTGGTCGGCATTGTCTGCGGAGTGGTTGCGGGCGGCTCCTGGCTCGGGGTTTTCCAGTACGCGCCCAAGATGATCGAACCCTTCGAGCAGCGTCTGGTCGTGCTGGTCGGGGGCGAGGAGGCCGGGGGCGAAATCCGGGATTTGCCCGAGGGCGCGGTTGTGGCGGCCGAACCCGAAGGCGAGGCCAGTTCTCTGGGCTGGCTGGAATCTGTGGCCGCCGAACGCTTCGACCTCGAGCGGTTTGGCGAAGACGGTCGTTTCAACTGGCGGTTTATGCTGGTCGGGATGTTTGGGCTGCTGCTGTTTTTCGCCCTGCGTTCGGCCGCGGTCTTTCTCAACGGCTACTACATGCACTGGGTGGGCTCGCGCCTGGTGTTTGATCTGCGCAACCGAATTTTCAAAAATCTCCAGGATCAGTCTCTCGCCTTTTTCGGCAAAAGCGATGTCGGCTCCCTGATCAGCCATGTGACCAACGATGCCAATGCGGTGGAAAACGGGATATCCCAGCATGTCGCCGATTTGACGCAGGCACCCGTCGTGGTCTTGGTTTCCGTGGTTTCCGCCGTCCACATTGTGCTGGTCAACGATTTCCCGTCATGGTTTTTTGCCTCCCTGATCATGGTGCCGGTGGTTTTCGTGCCGATCATTGTCTTCGGCCGGCGCGTGCGCAGCCACACCGACCAGGCGCTGAAGGGGATCGGCCGCCTGGTCTCGCGCATGCAGGAGAACCTTACCGGCATCCGCGTGGTCAAGGCCTTCCATACCGAGGAACGCGAGTATGCCGGCTTCAGACGCATGAACGAGGACTATTTCCACAACTTCATCCATGCCGTGCGGGCTCAGCTTTGGGTCACTCCATGCATCGAATTTCTTGGGGTCTTGTGCGCCTGCATCGGCCTGGTCGCCTGCTTTGCCCACGGCATCGAGCTGAACCAGCTGATGCCGCTGGGCATGGCTCTGTATGTTGCCTACAAGCCGATCAAGCAGCTCGCCAAGATGAACGTCAGCCTGCAGCGCAGCGTGGCTGCCGCCGACCGTCTGTTCACGCTGATGGACGCGGACTTGAAGCTGCCGATCCACCCCGACCCGGTGGTCAAGGACAAGTTCGAGGAGCGGATTGTCTTCGACCGGGTGACTTTCGCCTACGGCCCGGAAAGCGAACCGGCGGTGCGCGATCTCAGCCTGGAGCTGGCCCGCGGACAGACCGTCGCCTTTGTCGGGGAAACCGGCTCCGGCAAGACCACGGTGGCCAATCTGCTGGCCCGCTTCTACGATCCGACCGAGGGACGCGTCCTGATCGACGGCCTCGACTTGCGGCAGGTCGAGATCTCCTCGCTGCGCCGCCTGATCGGCGTGGTGACCCAGGAAACCATTTTGTTCAACGAGTCGATCGCCGACAACATTGCCTACGGCACGCCCGACGCCACCGTGGAGCAGATTGTCGAGGCGGCCAAACAGGCCAATGCGCATCAGTTTGTCATGGCCGATCCGCAAGGCTATCAGAGGGTGGTTGGCGACAAGGGCTTCGTGCTCAGCGGCGGGCAGCGGCAGCGCATAGCCATTGCCCGCGCCATTTTGCGCAATCCGCCGATCCTGATCCTGGACGAGGCGACCAGCGCCCTGGACACGGTGACCGAGCAGTTGGTGCAGGAGGCGCTGCTGCATTTGATGGAAAACCGCACGGTGTTCGCGATTGCCCATCGTCTGAGCACGATCCGCCACGCCGATCAGATCTGCGTTCTCGACCGGGGGCGAATCATCGAGCGCGGCACCCACGAAGAGCTGTATGACAAATGCGGGGTCTATCATCGGCTTTGCGACATCCAGTTCGCCTCCTGAATCCGTGGAAAAAGCGAAAAAATACAGAAAGGCAGTGCCATTATGAACAATCAGAGCAAAGTATCGCGCGCAACCTACCTTTCCCGCAATCTCGGGGACTTCGCGGAGTCGCTGGAGATTGCCGGGGTCGCCTATGAAAAGGTCGAGGACTTGCGCTACGGCACCAATCCGCATCAGCCCGCCGCCTTCTATCGTCCGATCTCCGGGAACCGCCCGATTGGCAACATGCGAATCGTCAAATCCGGCAAGAGCGGCCTTTCGCAAACCAATCTCGAGGACATTTCCCATGCCCTCAACATCGTCAAGTTTTTCGACCGCCCCGCCTGCGCCTGCATGAAGCATGTCAATCCTAGCGGGGCGGCGGCCGCCGCGAGCGATGCCGAATCCCTGGCCGAAGTCTATCGCAAGGCTCGCGACTGCGATCCTCGCGCCGCTTTCGGCAGCGTGGTCGCCTTCAATGTCGAGGTCGATGGCGAAACCGCGCAAGAGATCATGAAGAGCTTTGTCGAATGCGTGGTCGCTCCGGCCTATTCGGCGGCGGCTCTGGCCGCCTTCAACCATCCGGAGGCCAGGCTCAACCGGCAGATCAGGATTGTCGAAGGTGGCGATCTGGCCGGTCTGCCCAAGTTTGTCGGCGACGACTGCCGCGCCTGTCGCACGCTGAAAGTGCTGCATGACGGGTCGCTGGTGGTTGCCGAACCGCTGTTGACCGCAGTGCGCGGGATCGACGATTTGCCGGCCGCCGCCGCTGTCGACAAAAAGAACGGGGAGGTGGTTTCGGTCGTGCAGCCCAAGCCCGGACAGTTGCCGGATCTGCTGACGGCCTGGTACATCAATTTGAATGTGCGCTCGAACGGCGTGGTGATTGTCAAGAACGGCGGCACCCTGGCCGTGGGCACTGGCGAGCAGGATCGGGTTGGGGCGGTCGAACAGGCGGTGGCCAAGTTCAGGGAGAAGTACCAGGGGAAAGAGGACATGACCGACGCGGCGATGGCCAGCGACGGCTTCTTCCCCTTCCCCGACGCGGTCGAGGTGGCGGCCGCCGCCGGCATAACCGCCGTTGTGGCGCCCGCCGGTTCGCTGCGGGACGGCGAGGTGATCGCTCGCGCCAATCAGCTTGGCGTCGCTTTGCGACATGCGCCCGAGCGCATCTTCTCGCACCACTGACGGACGCTCGCTCCACCGGGGCAAGCCCGGCGGCGGCGCAGAGAACCGACTGCGGGCATGTGTCTGGAGCGTCGGCGGGAGAGCCCGGCGATGGCGGAATCCACTCGCTCCCGCCGGTTTCCTTCCAGCTTGCCCGCAAGCTCAACAAACTTGACCCGCGCAATATTCAGGTTAAGTTGTCGGTCATGCGAGCGATATTTCAAATTGCCCTCAACACCTGGCGGGAAATCCTGCGCGAGCCGGTTTACCTGCTGATTCTGGCTTCGGCACTGATTTTGATTGCGCTGCTGCCGATGTTCACGCTGTTTGTCTTCAGGGAGCAGGTTAAGATGGTGGTCGACGCCGCCCTGGCCACGGTCATGGTCTTCGGCTGGGTTCTGGCGGTGCTTTGCGCGGCCAACGCGATCACCCGCGAGATCGACCGGGGCACCGCCGTCGCGGTCTTGGTCAAGCCAGTCCCGAGATGGAGCTTTATCGTCGGCAAGACGGTCGGAATCTTTGCCGCCCTGCTGTTTTTTTGGCTGCTTGCCACGATGGCTTCGCTGGTCAGCGTGCGGGCGGCGACCGACCAGTTTCGCTTTGACCAGGCCGCGGTGCTGATAAGTTTCGGCTGTCTCGCGGCTGCCTGCGCGTTCGGAGGGTGGCGCAACTTCTCGAGCCGGGCATCCTTTGCCATGAATGCGGTGGTCGCGATGCTGCCGCTGTATGCGCTGGGCATGCTGGTTGTCGTCCTGCTTGGGGCGGAGGGCGAGGCGCGCTTGACTTATGCCTGGAATATTGTGCCGGCATTCGTTCTCCTGCTCTACGCGGTTTGGGCAATGGGTGCCTTGGCGGTGGCTTTCTCGACCCGGTTGCCGCTGCTGGTCAACCTGAACCTTTGCGCCGTGGTTTTCATCCTGGGGCTGATGTCCGACTATCTGCTCGGGCGCTTTGCCGAGAGCAGTCTCCTGGCCGCCCTGGCCTACGCGGCGGTGCCCAACTGGCAGTTGCTCTGGCTGGCCGACGCCCTGGCCGCCGGGCGGACGATTCCATCCGCCTACCTGGTCTGGGGCACGATTTACATGCTGTGCCTGGTTGGGTTGTTCGTCGGCTTCGCCATTTTCCTTTTCGAGGATCGGGAAGTGGGCTTGCAGAATGTACGATGAACTTGGGGTTCCGGGGTCGCTGGCCACTGTTTACCGTTCACTGGCCACTGGCCACCGGCCACCGTCACTGGCCACTGGCCACTGGCCCGGCCGTCAGCTAAGTCAACTTGGTCAAAATAACTCGGCCGAGAGCCCTCCTTCCGGCGGGCGTGACAGGGATAGGGATTGCCCCTGCCAAACACAGAATTCAGAAATCATCATTCATCATCACAGATTCCCGTATTATTATTATAGAGTAGGAAGCACATGCCGGAAAAAGACAAATACTACGTAACCACGCCGATCTACTATGTCAACGACAAACCGCATATCGGGCACGCCTACACGACAATTCTGGGCGATGTTCTCGCGCGCTACAGTCGCCTGCTCGAAATCCCCACTTTCTTTCTGACCGGGACGGATGAGCACGGGCAGAAAGTGTTCGAGGCCGCGCGCCGCCATCAGATCGAGCCGCAGGAGCAGTGCGACCGCACGGTGGTGCGATTTCAGGAGTTGTGGCGAAAGCTCGAAATCACCCACGACGACTTCATTCGCACCACCGAGACGCGGCATGTCAAGGTGGTGCAGAAGATTCTGGCCGACCTCTACGCCCGCGATCAGATCTACGCCGCCGATTACGAAGGCTGGTACTGCGTTGGCTGCGAACGCTTTTTCACGGAAAAGGATCTGCTGGAGGGCAAGTGTCCGGAATGCGGTCGCGGCGTGGATCAAATTGTCGAGCGCAACTATTTCTTTCGGATGAGTCAATATCGCGACTGGTTGATTGAATATATCGAGAGCCATCCGGAATTCATTCAGCCTGCCCATCGGCGCCAGGAAACGTTGGGGTTCCTGCGGTCTCCGCTCAACGATCTGTGCATCAGCCGTCCCAAAAGCCGCATGAGCTGGGGGATCGAACTGCCGTTCGACCGCGACTATGTCACCTATGTCTGGTTCGACGCTCTGGTCAACTACATCAGCGCGGTCGGTTACTTGGCCGACGATGCGCGCTTTGCCCGCTGGTGGCCGGCCTCCTGCCATTTGATCGGCAAGGATATTCTGACCACGCACACGGTTTATTGGCCGACTATGCTGAAGGCGATGGGGCTGCCGCTGCCGCGCACGGTGTTCGCGCATGGCTGGTGGCTGGTCGGTCGCGACAAGATGAGCAAGTCTCTCGGCAATGTGGTCAATCCGATGGATATGGCGGCCAACTACGGGGTGGATCCCTTCCGCTACTTTCTGATGGCCGAGATGACCCTGGGGCAGGATGCCAGCTTTACCGAGGATGCCTTTTTCAATCGGTACAATGCCGACCTGGCCAATGACCTTGGCAATCTGGCCAGTCGGGTGACGCGAATGATCGAGCGCAACCTGGAAGGGGTTCTGCCGGGCGCGGCGCCCCGTAGCGAAGCCGAGGCTGAACTGATTTCCGCCACCCTTGGCGCGGTCGCCGCCATGCGGGAAAACCTGGTGGCGATGCGGATCGACCGCGGTCTGTCCGAAGCCATGGCGGCGGTGCGCGAGGGCAATCGATATTTTGAACAGAACGCTCCCTGGAAGCTGGCCAGGAATGGTGACCAGGAAGAGTTGCGGAGAGTGCTCTACCACGCTGCCGAATGTCTGCGCATTGTCTCCGGACTGCTCTATCCCGTAATGCCCGGGAAAATGGCCGAGCTGCGAAGCTCGCTGGGCTTGTCAGACCACGAGATCGCACCGCACATCGACAAGCTCGCCCATTGGGGAGCCGAACGGCCGCCAGTTTCAGTCAAGCCCTTGGCCGCTCTGTTCCCGCGTATCGATGTGGCCAAGGCCTTGGCCGAGTCCGCCGCCGAACCCGCCGTTGCCGACTCCGCCAAAGCTGCCGCCCCCAAAGCCCAGGCCAAGACCAAGGCCGCCACTACGGTCGAGGGGGTGATTGTCGAGTACGCCGACTTCACCAAAATCCAGTTGCGCACAGCGCGGATCACTGCGGCTGAACGGATCGAGGGTGCCGACCGCCTGTTGCGCTTGCAGATCGATATTGGCGATGAAGCGCGCCAGATCGTGGCCGGGATCGCCGCCTTCTATCAGCCGCAGGAGCTGGTCGGTCGCACCGTGATCGTCGTGGCCAACCTCAAGCCCGCCAGAATCCGCGGCGTCGAGTCCCGGGGCATGCTGCTGGCGGCCAAGCAGGATGACGGCAGTCTGCGCCTTTTGACCGTAGACGGCGAAACCGCTCCCGGCACTCCCGTCGGCTGACGATTGCCGGGCTATGCCACCCCACCACCGGGCTTGCCCCGGTGGAGCGAGGGCTTGAAACAATGACGCGCAGCGTCAAGGGTCGGTAGCCCCAGGTTTCAACCTGGGGTTTTAGTTTCGTTCTTCATGGCGCCGCGCAGCGGCGCAGGTGCCGTTGTTTGATCCGTTTGATTAGTCTTATCTGTCCGATTTGATGCGGGAAGTGTCATAGCCCCAAAGGGGCGGCATCATCGTAGCCCAGGGTTAAGCGAAGCGCAACCCTGGGTAGAAATCAGGGAAACAGCGGCGCCCTGGAAGGGCACCTCAACCGAGCAGAGGTACTGCATGGCCAGTGACATCATTCCGGCGGAACGGATTCAGGAGTATGAGATAGTCTTTAGTGCATTGCTGCAAGCAGGAAAGGCCAGCCGGAAAGGTGGGCAGAGCAGCGATTGCAAGGACGCAATGCAAGCTTTATAGTAATAGTGTTGTACTGGAAATCATTTTGCTTAATCGCGGTCGGAGCGCTTGTTGCGGATGAAAATACTGATTCTTAACGGTCCGAACCTTAATTTGCTGGGACGACGACAACCCGAGGTTTACGGGACGACCACCCTGGCTGACTTGGAGGGGCGCCTGCGCCGGGTCGCCGAAGAACTGTCGGTCGAGATCGATTTTCGGCAAAGCAACCATGAAGGCGAACTGGTCGACTGGGTGCAGGCGGCGGCTCGCGATTGCGCGGGAATATTGCTCAATGCGGCCGCCTACACCCATACCAGCGTGGCTTTGCGCGACGCGATTGTGGCCGTCGACCTGCCGACGGTGGAAGTCCATGTCAGCAATGTCCATGCCCGCGAGGAATTTCGCCGCAACTCTTTGATTGCGCCCGTCTGCCTTGGCCAGGTTGCCGGTTTTGGCATTTCCGGTTATGAATGGGCTTTGCGGGGGCTGGTCGAGCACTTGCGCGCATGCGTCATTTGACGTCTATTGGCCAGGGAACAGGGCAGTGTCGGATTGGATGAATACTTGCGTCAACCCAAAAAAGAGGGCTTGTTTATGAACGTTGATGAAATTCGGCGGATTGCCGAGATTATGCAGAAACACGAACTCACCGAGTTTTCGATCGAAAGCGAAGACTGCAGAATGAAGGTTCGGCGCGGCCCGAAGACCAAAAAGGTCGCGGCTCCCGCCTCCGCCATGTTCGCGCCGCCCTATGCCGGCGCTCCCACCATGCCCGAGTCCAATTCCGGCCAGGCCAGGGACAACGGCGGCAACCGGGAAAATGCGGAAGCCGACGCGGCGCCGCCGCAGAACACCATCGACTGCCCGATCGTCGGAACCTTCTACAGCGCTCCGTCCCCGGATGCCGAACCATTCGTCAAGGTCGGCGACGCCGTGACTCCGGACACCGTGGTCTGCATTGTCGAGGCGATGAAGGTGATGAACGAGATCAAGGCCGAGAAGGCGGGGAGAATCAAGCGCGTGCTGGTCGAGAATACGCAGCCGGTGGAGTTTGGCGAACCGCTTTTCGAACTCGATTGACGAAGGCCGCAGGTCGAGTCTTCGACTCGGTCGCTGGGGTCGGACGGATTGCCATTCCGCTCCTCCGGCGGGTGGTTTACATCTCGGTCGGGAGGCTCCAGCCCGACGAAACCTGAACCTTATACAGACAGGCACAAGTCCATGATATCACGAGTCCTTATCGCCAACCGCGGCGAAATCGCTCTGCGGATAGTGAGAGCCTGCCGCGAAATGGGCATTCACAGCGTCGTCGCCTATTCGCAGGCCGACCGCGAAGCTCTGGCCACGCAACTGGCCGACGAGGCGATTTGCATCGGGCCGGCGGCCAGCGCCAACAGCTACCTGCGCATCGACCGCCTGATCGCCGCCGCCGAAGTCTGCGATGTCGACGCGATTCATCCGGGCTATGGGTTTCTGGCCGAAAACGCACACTTTGCCGAAGTCTGCAACGAGTGCAAGATCAAGTTCATCGGCCCCTCTCCGGAAGCCATGCGCCGGATGGGCGACAAGGCGGAGGCCCGCAAGACCATGCAGGCGGCCAAGGTGCCGGTAACTCCG
>SLSR01000259.1 GCA_007130365.1 Lentisphaeria bacterium | reverse complement strand
CTTGCGGGCTATCGGTTCCGATGCAGCGGCTCGACCGCCCCGCTGCGACGAATGAACAACAGCGCGTCATACCGCTCGGGCGCGATCGTCGACACGTAGTTCCCCGGTCGCTCCCGCTCCGGATGGTAGATCACCCCGATCGCCCGATGCCCCCGGCCGCGTGTCAGCGGCGGGATCGAGTGCCGGTCGTCGAAAAGCAGCAGCGAATCCCCTTCAAGATGAGTCCACAGCCATTCTTCAAGACTCCCCGGCATCGCCTCGGGAACCGTCATCACAACCGCCTCACCGCCCCAGGATCGAGCCGCCATGACTTCGCCGCGATAGGTCGCGAAACCGATGGCAAAGACTTCTTCGCCTCCCCATCGTTGTCGCGCGAGCTGCCCGATGTTCCTCTGTCCGGCGATCGCCATTGTGGTGGCGCGGGCATCGCCGATATGGGTGTTGTGCGCCCATACGATCCCGCGCGATTCGGCACCGTAGTTGTCGAGCAGCCGGGCGACGGTTTTCTTCATGTGCTCGACCCTCTGATTCCAGCTTTCCGGGCCGCGCTCGAGCATGCCCCTGAAGTGTCGTTCGCCGTATTTCACCACCCAGGCGTTCTGCTCGGCCATAAAGCGGCGGCGGCGGGCTTCCTCGCCAGCCGGCTCGGGCAAGGCTCGAATTTTTTCCACGACCATGGCGGCCTGCTCGGCGCTTGGCCGCCCGCCCTGCGCCAGCATTCGCGCATAGGAATGGCCGTCGCCATGATGAATGGCAAGGCCTGCATACAGTTCATCAACTTTGCCCAGACGCTCCGGGTGGTGGTTCCGGAAATAGTCGAGAACCGCGTCCAGCGAATCCCACATTCCGTAGACGTCCATTCCATAGAAACCCACTCTTTCCTCGACAGGCCGGCCTTGATTCCATTCCCGCAGCCATTCGGCGAACTCCAGGACTTCCCGATTGGCCCACATCCAGAGCGGCCAGCGGTCAAACCGCAACAGCGCCTGCCGCGCGTCGCTCGGGGCTCCCGGCAGATCGAGAGCATAGGAGTTCAGAATCTGGCAAAGCACCCAATCGCCTTCGACCACGACAAAGTCAAAATGGTTTTCGGCAATCAGGCGACGGCTGATTTCCGCCCGCCACCGATAGAACTCGCTGGTGCCGTGCGAAGCTTCGCCAATCAGCACCAGGCGCGCACCGCCGGCTCTGGCCAGCAAAGGCCGGAGTGCCGCTTGATCTGGCAACGACAGAACATGTTGCCGCCAGGCTTCGGATCCGGCATCGGACTCGTTCAGTTGTTCGGGCTGTGCCCGGAGGACAAGCAGCAGGCAGGCCAGACTACCGAACAGCCCGTATCTTATAGTTGCAGGTATCATATTACGGATTTTTGATTCGCTTTAACTCGCCCGGCATTGCCCTGCCGCAACCAACCTCTCATCATGAATTAATTTAACTCCTGTAAAGCCAGGTGCAACGGTTTGCATATGCGATTTGCCATTTTATCTTTTCAACGGAATTTTCATTTGACACAACCGCAGGTGGAACCAGCCAATGACAGATCGCAAAGCAAGTTCAAGCGACAGACGCGGACGCTCCCGCAAATCATTGTCGGGACGATCCGGGACGACGCAAGGCGTTCACCCCAAATTCCCCGTCGGCAACCGGCTCAAGCTGGGGATTCCGCTGGCAGTATTTGCCATGGCCGCCATCCTGGGGGCCGACCGGCAGCCATGGGTCTTGGCGGCCTGCGTGGCTCTCGCGGTTTTCGGCCTTTTTTTCAACAAACCGCCGATCAAGCGTTCTCTTTTGATCCTCTGGTGGATCGGATTGATCTTCCTGGTCTGGCATATCTTTACCCTGGCCGCTCTGCCGGCATCCGGGCTGGGCTCATCCAGAACCAGTCACTTCAGGCAGTCCCACCAAAAACTTTCCGAGCTCTCGCAACTGCTGACCCGCGAGACCAAGATGAATCAGGATCCCGGAGCCGATTCCGCAACCGCCTTTGCCCCGACGGCGGTCTCCACCTGGAATTACGGACGGCTGAGCCTCAATCGGGCGGGCACCAAGAGATTTATCATTACTCTGGTCGGGGCCTGGGCCATGTTCTGGCTGGCCACCGCCATGACCCTGACCCAGCGCACACGCTTCCTCGCCTATCTGGTGGTCGGCGGCGGCTTGGTCGCGGCTCTTGGCCTGCTGGGGCAATATGTGATCCCGCCGGCAACCCGGCTTTGGTGGATTTTCCCGGCCGGTCAGCCGGTGGCGGCCGGGCCGTTTCTGTATTCGCACCATTTTACCGCCTTTTGCGCTCTGCTGGCGCCGGTGGCTCTGAGCATGGTCATCGTGCCGATCGGACTGTCCGCGCAAAGGCTCAATCACGACCGCCAGAGCAGTCAGGACACGAAGCCGACGGAAGTCGGGGGGGGGCTGCCGCGGCAAGCCAGGGGAGAGAGCGAGCCCGCCGCTCGAGACGATTCCGAAATCCGGCTCTCAAGCTGGTCCGGGGATTGGCTGTGCGCCGGACGACTGCGCATCCTTTATGGCCTCTGCCTGCTGGCTCTGACTCTGCCGCCTTTGCTGGCTTTCTCGCGCGGCGCCACGACTGCCGTCGCCATCGGCTGCCTGGTCACGGTCTTCTTCTGGCTGCGCGGCCGGTCGCCGACCGCCCTGATCGGCGCCGTTGTCCTGATCGGGCTGATCTTCGCATTTCTGCAATGGCCCGGAGCGGATCGGCAAACCAGTCTTTCGCTGACCGGAGAAAACGCGCCGCGACAGGCGATGGTCATGCGCGAAGCCTTCGCCCAGTGGCGCGACTTCAAGTTTCTCGGCGGCGGCGCCGAATCGTTTCGCGTCTTGAATTCAAGATACAAGATTGAAACGGGCACCGACTCTCCGCTCTACGCCGACAACGAGTACCTGCAGTTCCTGGCCGACCACGGACTGTTCGGCGGTTTGCTGGCGGCCGCCGTCCTCGCCGCGCTGCTGGTCGCCTTCTGGAGCAATTTTCACAGTCGGTTCGAAAGAACCAGGACTTTGCGCGCCCTGCGTGAAACCTGGACTCGCGACCGCGACATCATGCGTCGGCATCGGGCGCTCTACGCCTCGGTCATCTCCCTCTCCCTGCTGGCCGCAGTCAGCGGCAGCCTGGCCGGACTGCTCTTCCAGTTTGCCGCCGGGTTCCCGACCCGGACTCCGCTCAACGCCTTTGTCCTGGCTTCCCTGCTGGGTCTGATCATGCCTTTGCCCAGCAAGCCTAGCCCGGAACGCAGCCGCCACTGGCATTGGCCCCTGATTCCGTTTGTTGCCGTCTCGTTTATCATGGTACTGGCCTGGTCGGGGCGCGAACTGAAGCTCGACAATCCCCACTACCTGCGGCAGGCCGACCTTCCGACTCTGGCCAGTGCGATCGGCGGCGCCCCCTCCTACTGGGTGCCCTGGGCCGAACTGTCGCGGAAGACCCGGGAACAAGCGCAAGCCCGGCTGCGGCAGGAAGACCTGCTGATAACCGGCACTTCTAACCCCTTTGCCATGTACCAATTCGGAGTGGACTGCCTGCAGAGAGCCGCCGAACTGAACCCGCGCAATCCGGATCTATGGTGGGAGCTGGCGCGCATCCGCGCCGACCAGGAGAATGCCGCGCCGGAAGCCGTCGTTCGCCCCTTCCGCATGGCCGCCCGGCTAATCCCCGAGAACCCGGAAGTCTGGCAGGAATGGCTGGACTTCATTCTGCGCCACGAGCACTTCGAACATGGCCTGGAACTCGGCCGCGAGGCCACCGCCCGAGCCCGCCCCGAAACCGCGCTTGCCGTCTGGCGCGAAATCAGGCAATCGGCTCGACAAAGGCAGCTGACCGACTACGAATATCGGACGACCGTGGCGCTGACCGAGCTGCAACCGCGCGAACTCGACCAGTGGCTCGAAAGGGCGCGCCTGGAATCGCGACTGCAAAAGACGGAGCGGGAAATCCAGACGCGGCGAAAAATCGCCACGCTGCAGCCGGACGACTGGCAGAACTGGCTGGCTTTGGGCAGACTGCACCTGGGCGAACAGGATCGAAGAGCCGCCGAGCTGGCCTTCGAACGCGTCCTCGAGCTGCGTCCCGAAAGCCGCGAGGAGATCGAGATAATCAAAAATGACGCGACCGCAAGAGACTAGGCTGAAAAGCTCCATAACAAAACGAGGACAGAAGATGGAACAGAAACCGAACTGCAATCTTCGGCAAGTGGCACCTCGGCCAGGGGCCGGATCACTGTCCGGCCGGGTTTGACGACTGGGCCGTTCTCCCCGGCCAGGGCGACTACCACGATCCGGAACATGCCGGCACGGTTGTGGAACTAAAGCGCGAACTGCACCGGCTTCAGGAAAAATTCCGGGGCCGGCGCCACTCGACCGACCTCGAATGACGGCGGACCGAGAACCGCCGGACAGACTTTTGCGAACCGAAACTCGGCAAAAGGGAAAACGCCAATGAATACCGGCATCATCTATTTCGCGGCCATCTGCGGATTGGCCGCGCTCGTTCTGGCCAGGGTCAAGGCGGGCTGGGTCGAGCGCCAGGATGCGGGCACCGAAAAAATGCAGGAGATCGGCGGCGCGATTCGCGAGGGCGCGATGGCCTTCATGACCCGTCAGTACGAAATCGTGGCGGTCTTTGTGATTGTGGTCGGCACTCTGCTGGCGCTGATCAACCGCGGCCCGCTGCGTCTGGTCGCGGTCTCCTTCGCGGTGGGCGCAACCTGCTCCGGCCTGGCCGGCTACTTCGGCATGCGCGTGGCCACCTCGGCCAACATGCGCACCACCCAGGCCGCCCGCCAGGGGCTGCCGCAAGCCCTGCAGGTGGCCTTTTCGGGCGGCGCCGTCATGGGCATGTGCGTAGTCGGTCTCGGCCTGTTCGGGGTCTCCCTGCTGACCGCCGTCTATTTCCACGCCTTCTCGGTCGCCACCCAGGGCGCCGAGGCTTTGCGGGAAACCGTGCTGCCGATCCTCGCCGGCTTCTCGATGGGAGCCAGCTCGATCGCCCTGTTCGCCCGGGTCGGCGGCGGCATCTATACCAAGGCGGCCGACGTCGGCGCCGACCTGGTCGGCAAGGTCGAGGCGGGAATTCCCGAAGACGATCCGCGCAACCCGGCCACCATCGCCGACAACGTGGGCGACAATGTGGGCGACGTGGCCGGCATGGGCGCCGACCTCTTCGAATCCTACGCGGGCGCCATGATCAGCGCCATGATTCTGGGCGCCACGGCCTCTGCGGTCGGCGACAACTCCGCCGCCGCCGTCAACCTGGCTCTGCTGCCGCTGCTGGTGGCCGGCGCCGGCATCCTCTTCTCGATCGCCGGCACCTTTCTGGTGCGCACCCGCAAAGAGGGGGGCAACCCCCAGACCGCGCTCAATCTCGGCACCCTGGGCTCCGGCGCCATCTTCGCGCTGCTGATCTATCCGGTCATCCGCTTTTTCGCCCCGGCCAGGTTCTCCTTCCCGGCGGTCGGCTTCACGACGGGCGACGGAACCGGGGCAAACCTCGAATTCACCGCCACCGGCATCTTCTGGGCGGTCGTGGCCGGACAACTGGCGGGAGTGACCATCGGCCTGCTGGCGGAGCACTACACGGCCGAGGGCAAGGGGCCGTCGAACCAGATCGCGGCCGCTTCGTCAACCGGCGCGGCCACCAATATCATCGCCGGCCTGAGCACCGGCATGCTTTCCACCGCCTGGCCGATCCTGACCCTCGGCGCGGCGATTCTGGCCACCCATCGCCTGGCCGGTCTCTATGGGGTCGCCATGGGCGGTCTCGGCATGCTGGCCACCACCGGCATCCAACTGGCCGTCGACGCCTACGGCCCGATCGCCGACAATGCGGGCGGGCTGGCCGAAATGGCCGAGCTGGGCAGCCAGGTGCGCAACCGCACCGACCGCCTGGACGCGGTCGGCAACACGACTGCGGTCATCGGCAAAGGCTTTGCCATCGGCTCCGCCGCCCTCACTGCCCTTGCCCTGTTCGCCGCCTTCCGCGAGCGCGTCGGGCTGACCGTGCTCGATCTGTCCGAACCGAAGGTTATGGTCGGCCTGCTGATCGGCGCCATGCTGCCCTTCCTCTTCTCCGCCTTCACCATCAAGGCGGTTGGCCGGGCGGCCTTTGAAATGATCGAGGAGGTGCGCCGACAATTCCGCGAGATCCCCGGCCTGCTCGAAGGAAAGAGCAAGCCCGACTACGCCCGCTGCGTGGACATTTCAACCACCGCCGCCCTCAAAAAGATGAGCGCCCCGGCTCTGCTCGGCATCCTTACCCCGGTCGCGGTCGGGTTTGTCTTCGGCAAGGAAATGCTGGGCGGGCTGCTGGCCGGAGTCACCGCCTGCGGAGTTCTGCTGGCGCTGTTCATGGCCAACGCGGGCGGCGCCTGGGACAACGCCAAGAAACATATCGAGGCCGGCGCCCACGGCGGCAAAGGCTCGAACGCGCACAAGGCGGCGGTGGCCGGCGACACCGTCGGCGATCCCTTCAAGGACACGGCCGGCCCCTCGATCAACATTCTGATGAAACTGATGAGCGTAGTCGCCCTGGTGATCGCCCCCCTGCTGCGCCTGGTCGAGCCCCTGCTGTAAACCATTGATCTTCACCTGGGTCAGTGAAAAAATAAAGTTTTCCAAATTTTTCTGAGCGGAACCATTGATAGCCTTCTACCCTGATTAATTCACGAGCCAAGTTTGCCGCAGAGCAAAACAGCCAGATCGGGGTCGGGGTCGCTATCGGTATCGGTATCGACTCATTTTTAAAACTAAGAAACATTTTCTTTTGCCTCCCCTTTGTTGCCTTCGTTAACTTCTGTTCAAAAAAATTTCATTCGACTCCACGCAAGCAGGACTGCAATGACGACAAAACCCAAAAAATTCGGGGTGATGGGATGGCCGGTCGAGCATTCGCTGTCGCCGCCGATGCAGCAGGCCGCCTTCGACGCGTGTGGCGTCGAAGCCGAATACTGCCTGCTCCCGACTCGGCCGGAGCAGGTGCAGACCAGGATCCGTGAACTGCGCGAACAAGGATTCGCCGGTTGGAACGTAACCGTGCCCCACAAGCCGGCAGTCGGCAAGTGCATGGATCGACTGGTCGCCGAAGCCGACCTGCTTGGCTCCGTCAACACGGTGGTCGTGGAGCCGGACCGGACTCTGACCGGCCATTCCACCGACGGCTACGGATTGGAGGCGGCACTGCGCGAGCGTTTCGCCTTTGCCCCGGCAGGCGGCCGCCTGGCCTTTGTCGGCGGCGGCGGCGCGGTCGCCGCGACCGCCGTTCATCTGGCGCGACGCGGGGTTGCCGAGATCGCCCTGATCAATCGCACCCTGGCCAGGATACAACTGATCGCCGCCCTGATCGCCCGCGTCGCGCCAGACTGCCGAGTGCATTGCCTGCCGGCAGACGATCGCGAAACGATAGCCGGCCGCCTGTCCGATCTGCCATTGCTGATCCAGGCCACCTCCCTCGGCCTGCGCCCGAACGACCCCCTGCCGCTGCCGGTCGAGACGATCCCGCGCTCGATGGCGGTCATGGACATGATCTACGGGCAGACCCGATTCCTGGCAGCCTTGCGCGACCAGGGCTGCGAAACCGCCGACGGACAGGCCATGCTTCTGCATCAGGGCGCCCGCAGCTTCTTTCTCTGGACCGGCATCGAGCCGCCCCTCGAAATCATGCGGCAAGCCCTGCGCGACGCCTTGCGCCTGCGTCGACCCGACCCGGAAAGGTGAAACGGCAAAGAACATGACTTATATCGAAACCATCGAAGCCGCCTTGCCCCTGTTCGATCTTTTCGCCTTCGTCTTCGGCGCCTGCGTCGGCAGCTTTCTCAATGTCGTGATCTGGCGGCTGCCGCGCCGCGAATCTCTGATCAGCCCGCCCAGCCACTGTCCGCAATGCGACCGCCGTCTGCGCCCCTGGGAAAACATCCCCATTCTGGCCTGGCTCTGGCTCAGAGCCCGCTGCGCCGGCTGCGGAAACCGCATCAGTGTCCGCTATCCCCTGGTCGAAGCCTTTGCCGCCGCCGTCTTTCTCCTGCTTTGGCGGCGCATCTGGAACCACGACCTGCCGCTGACCGCTCTGGCGCCGGCCTTCTTCCTCGCCGCAACCGTGATCGCGGCCGGCGTCATCGACGCCGAACACCGCATCATACCCGACCGCCTGACCGGTACGGCGCTGCTTGCCGCCCTCGCCTTCGCGGGGCTTTGGCCCGAGAGCAGGCTGGGCGGAGCCGAAGCAGTGTTCAACCTCTTCGCCCAGAATCTGCTCGGCTGGATTCCCTCCCTACCCGCCACCCCGTGGCCCGCCTTCAACCAGCGAATCGAAGTCTGGCTCGAAACTTTGTTCGCAGTCGTCGGAGTCGCGCTGCCCCTGCTCGCGCTGCGCCAGATCGGCAGGCTTCTCTGGGGACGGGTCGGCTATGCGCCAGCCGCCGGAAAGAACCTTCTGCAAGTGACCCCGGAGGCAATCCTGCTGAACGGCCAGCCCATTGCAGACGGGGAAGGCACAACAGCCCGAACTACCGGCAGCCGCACCTTTCAAGTCCGCCACCTCGAACTCGCGACCGCCCCGGGAACCGATGCGCCGGAACCCCCGGCCGCCAAGTTAGAGACCCAGGCGCAACGCTTGAAGATTTCCGGACAGGCCATCCGAATCGACAACCACAGAATGAGCCGCCACCAGCTCAAACGGCTGGTCGCCGAAGTTGTCGAATGGACGGCCCCGCGCGAAGTGCTGGGGCTGGGCGACATCAAACTGCTGGCCGTGATCGGCGGCTTTGTCGGGCTGGCCGCCGCCCTTGACATCGTCTTCCTCTCCTCGCTGCTCGGAGTGACGGTCGGCGGCATCTTGCTGGCGATGCAAAAAAGCCACCGCAACTGGACTCTGCCCTACGCCCCCTACATTGCCTTCGCCACCCTGGTTTGGCTGCTGTCCGGAACCGGCCCGCTGGCGCTTTGGCAAGTGTTCAGGTAAACGAAATTCCGCCGGAAAACTGTCGACAGCAAAGAAAAAACATCGGTTTCAAAGAAAAAACACGACATACGACTTGCAAGATGCGATTTCCCAAACTACATTCAAGCATGATTTTGTTCAAGCAAGGTCAGTTTAAGGGAAATTCCATTTCATAGAATTCAAAAAGCCCTACGTAATAACTCATT
>SLSR01000229.1 GCA_007130365.1 Lentisphaeria bacterium | reverse complement strand
CTCATCCCGCAGGGGACTTCCCGGCTTGAGGGTGAAATCAAAGTTGTCGGGATCGCGGAACATCGGATCTTCGAAACGGGAGCCTTCGACCCGGACGGTGCCGGTCCAGCGCTCCCAGTCCCCCATGATTTCATGGGCAAACCCAAATCCGAAGGCCCGGTCGGGGGCGGGAGCCCACCAAAGGTTGTTCCGGTCCGTAATGGCCCTTTCCAGTGCCTGACGGTAGTTGCCGGGGTCGCCGGTTTTTTGGGCGAAAAGCGCTACATCCGCGCGGTGACTGGCGATCACATTGTTCTCCATGCGGAACGGACCGGTCTGCATGGGCAGTCGCTCCGGCTGACCCCGGGTGGCGCCGATTGAATTCCGGGTGTCGCGGTTCGAGGTCACCAGGCAAACCTGCTGATTCACCGCGTGCCGGGCACCCGTGTCGCGTCCGTTGCCATACACGATCGAATCGCGCAACACCACGTCCATGGCGTTGTTCAACTGGAAGCCGGGCTCGGGCCGGTTGCCCGCGAACAGGCAGCGCCGCACGAGAAACGGTCCCTGACTGATTTCCAGGAAACCGCCGATTTTATTGCCAACCGCAATGCTGTCCTCCAGAATGATGTTGCTGACCCCCACGTCCCACCAGATCCCCGGCGCGAGATTGCCAAAGGCGTGAATCCGCGAGTAGTGTCCGTCAAACGTGTTCAGAGTCTTGATGCCCCCGAGCCCCCAGCCGGTGAGCCCCCCCTGCCAGCCGCGCCAATTGTTGAAAGAAAGGTCCAAATCCTCCAGAATCACGTTCTGCGTCCCGTTTTTGTTGATGCCGGGGAATCCGTTGTAGCGGGAGTCCGCGTTGCGCAGGGTGAATCCGCGGGTGCGCCAGACCTTGATCCCGGTGCCGTTGTTGTGCTCCACGGTGATATTCTCGATCAGAATGTTTTCACAGGTGACCATCGGCTCACCGGCCACCCAGGTGCCGATCAGCACGATGGCGTCGCGTGTGCGGCTGTTGCCGGTTCCGTGGCGGAAGGTCAGCCCGCGCACCACCACATTGTCTTTCCGGTTGATCCACAAAAGATTGGGCCGCACGGACACGTCGATTTCCGCGTCCGCAAGGTCCATGCCCGCCGGGGGCCGGAGGAACAGACGCTTGCGGTAGGCTTCCGGCGTGCCTTCATCGCGGTCGCTGACCGCGAACATTCCCGGCTGTACAAGGACCTCCTCCGGAGGGGTGAAGCCTTCGAAGCGATGCTCGCCCGCACCCAGTTCGGCCGTGGCCTGGCGCGCGTATTCGTAGCGCTCCACCAGGGTCTGGACCAGCGGCACCCCGTTGACAAACACCTGCTCGCTGCGGTGCCCCAGCACTTCCCGCATGTTGAAACGTCCCCACGGACCTCCGAACATGTCCAACTGATGCGGCCAGTCCGCCTGATAATACAGCACCTGACCGTTTTCATCGCGCACCGGCTCGAAGCGGGCCGGTTCCCAGGCTTCGCCCCCACTGATGATGGTTTCCCCCGGCGTCCCTTCAATCACCAGAGTGGCGCCGCGGGCTTTGCCGCCGAGTTGTTCACCGTCCACCCGAACGGATTCGCGATACACACCCGGCGCCAGGCGCACGCGAACGCCTCTTCCGGCGCGCAAGTGCCCCGCGGCCTCACGCATGGCCGAGCCCCAGCCCTTCTCCGGATCCGTGTCGATCACCACCTCCACGTCCGCCTCGTCCACCGCCGCGCCGGTGATCAGGCCGGGATCCACTGGAAACACGTCCCGGCCGTCCGCCCGTTCGCGCTCCGCCGGCGGGGGGATGGTTTCAGGCGCGGAGCGGGACGCGTCCGGGAGTGCGGCCGCCGCCAGGGAAAGTGTGGCCAGGGCAAGCGTCATCAGAGCTGTGGTCAAGTTCTTGTTCATCAGTGGTAAATCTCCGTGTTTCGGTTTCAGGTTGCGCGGAACGGTTGTCAAAAAGCGGCGCCGAGCGCACGCACTCCAAAATACGCTGTCGCGTCCGGGTTCCAGCCTCCCCTCTGGGCGTGTCCATTCGTATTCTGCCCCTCCTTTGCCTTGTTTAAATGCTTTTTGCCGCTTGCCCAAGAAATCTTTCCGGCTCGTCGGCCCGGCGTTTCCGCAAAGTCTGCTTGACTCGCATGGCGACCGGGCCGTCGGCGGGATCGAGCCGAGCCAGGTCGCCTGCCCGGTCGCGACTGGCCGCCCGCCAGCGCAACAGATCGCGCAGGAGCTTGTCCCGAACCGGCCGCGAGCCAGGGTCATCCCAAAGGTTATGGATTTCACCGGGATCCTGGCGGCGGTCGATCAGCCAGCCGGTATCATGTTCGAGGTCGTAGGCCAGTTTCCAATCATCGGCAACCAGCGCCAGGGTGCCGAACAGACTGGCGGCCGCCACCCGGCGCGGCGAGACCCCGTCGATCCGCAGCGGTTCACTCAAATCGAAGCCCTGGACATGGGCGGTGTCGCATCCCGCCACCTTCAAGATAGTGGCCGTGAGATCGGTCCAGCCCGCGAAACCGGCGGTCAGCCCACTGGGCAGAAAGCCAGGCATGGAGATAATCAGCGGCACTCGCCAGGCGCTGTCGAAATAATTGTGCTTGTTGTCGAATCCGTGATCGTGAAGAGTGGTGCCGTGGTCGGAGGTGAAGATGACCAGAGTGTTCTTGCGCTGGCCGGTGGCTTCGAGTTGATCGATCATTGTACCCACCAGAGAGTCCAGCATGGCGCAGGAGGCGTAATACTTGCGGCGTTTTGAATTGATTTTTTCGAAATCCGCTGGTTCCTGGGCATCCGGCGAGAAATTCAGGAGTTCCTCCAGTCCGGGCAAGAGGCGGGTGCGCCCCTGGTCGGCGTGGCGGCGTGGCGGCAGCGGGCGGTCGGCGATGGCGTCGACCCAGCGTTGCGGAGGGTCGTAGGGGGAATGGGGGCTGAGAAAGGAGACCCAGGCGAACCAGGGCTCGGCCGCCGCCGCCGCATTGCCGATGGCCTCCCGGGCGCATTGCGCCACCCAGGTGTCCGAGCCCAATTCCTCGGGAGTCGGATCCGACTCCGAACTGGCTCGCGATCGGTTGCGGGCGCGCACAAAGCGGGCGTAGTCGTCGTCGACCTCCTGGTTTTTCTCGCCGGCCAGCAGATGGCGCACATTGAAGGACTCGGGGATCTTGCCGAAATGGGTCTTGCCCACCATGATGTTGCGGTAGCCGACGGCGGCCAGCAAGTCCGGCAGCAGCGGCAGATCATCCCGCCGTCCCATGCCGTTCTCCAATGCACCGTGGGTATGCGGATAGGTTCCGGTCAGCAGCGAGCACCGGGTCGGGCCGCAGACCGGCGAGGCTGTGTGGCATTGATCGAAGCGCACCCCCTGCGCCGCCAGCCGGTCGAGATTCGGCGACATCGCGTGCGGGTTGCCGTAGCAGGCCAGGGAATCGCAGCGCTGGGTGTCGGTGGTGATCAGCAGAATGTTCGGTTTTTGGTTGAAACGACGCATTAAAATCCCACTAAAGAGTTACTGGTGACAATTTGATTCGAGCATTATGCGCCTGCCGTGCACAATGCCACCAGCCTGTCCGCGGAAGTGGTGGCCAGGCACATCACGCGGTCGGCGCCGCCGTAGTAGATTTTGATGCTTCCATCGTCTTCCAGCAGAGCGCCGCAGGTGAAGACCACCGTGGGTGCCTGGCCCAGAATCTCGTAGGGTTCCTCCGGCGCGAGGATGGCTTCCCTGGAATAGCCGATCAGGCGGCCGGGATTGTCCAGGTCGTGCAGGCAGACCCCGAGCTGGTACACGTAATGCTGGGCGCACTGGGTGCGTACTCCGTGGAAGATGTTCAGCCAGCCGTGTTCGGTGCGGATCGGCACCGCGCCCGGTCCGATCTTGCCGTAGCACCAGTGAATCTGACTCTTCTCCAGAACCACTTTGCTCTGCCCCCAGTGAATCAGGTCCGGACTGTAGGAAATCCAGATGGCGGAGTTGCCGTTGCCGACATTGGGCCGGTCGAGCCGCGCGTAGAGACCATTGAATTTGCCGGGGAAAATCACGCCGTTGCGATTGTCCGGCTCGGAGATGAATCCGCGCCAGGTGAAAGACTCGAAATCCTCGGTCTCCAGGAGGCTCAACCGGCATTCGTGCTCCGAGTGGGCGGCATGGGTGATGTAGTACTTGCCGTCCAAAGGAGTGATCCGCGGATCGTAGAAAGTCGCCGAGGTATAGCGGGCGAACTCGGGGTCGTCGGTCGGCATGACCATCGGTTCGGGACGGGGGGTGAAGCGGATGCCGTCCTCGCTGTCGGCGATCCAGAAGACCGGCTTGAGCATTGAGTTTTCACAGCGGCAGATCATCAGGTAGCAACCGTTGAACCTGACAATCCCCGAGTTGAAAACATGCTGAATGCGGTGGTCTGCCGGAAAATCGGCCGCAGTCAGGATCGGATTGCCGGGATAGCGGTCGACATGTGAAAAACTGGTGTAGGGAGCGCTTGGTAGATTTGACATGGTATATTTATCCCTTTACCTTTGTGGTTTCAGGCATGGGTGATTTCCCGCCAGTCAGCACCTTCCCTCCGCAGGCCGCAACGGTCCACGGCGGGATTGCAGACATTTTGAAACGCCATTCCGACTCGTGGATTGTCGCAGGCGGCTTGCGCGGTCTGATAGACCTTGACATTGTCCAGGCGCAGATCGACGATGTCGTCGAAATTGAAATAGGCCGGGCGATAGGGCGGCAGTTCCGAAGGCCGGGTCGGAATCACTTTCGAACGATAATCGGAATGCCGCCACCACTCCGGCTCACGCTGCACGAGGTCCCGGTTTTCCAACAGTTCCGAATGGCAGGAGAACCGCCTGGGAACATAGGGCAGCGGCCGGGTGGCGCGGATTGTCACGTTCTGCAAGGTGAGGTTCTCGATCGGACTCTCGGGATTGCCAAGAAAAACCGCGCCGTGATCGCTGTGCGCCTGGATGTCCCGCAACACGATGTCCCGGATACGACCCAATGGGGATTCCGGCGTTCGACGGTCCACGTACACGGCCATCGGCCAGACATGCTGAAAGTAGGATTCGTCGACGTTCCGATAACGGAAATCCGGCACGATTTCCATGGAAACGTCCGAAACGGTCACCCGCTCGACAGTGGCGCCGTCCAGGAGATAGATGCCGAATCCCACCGACGACTCCCGAATCGCGCAGTTGGAAAAGTGAATGTCGCGAAAATCGCCGTTGCTCTCGCTGCCGATCTTCAAAGCGGTGCATCCGGTACGGAAGACACAATTGGTCACCACGATGTTCTCGCAGGCTTTACCCACCGCGTCGCCCGCTTCATTACGATCCCTGGACTTGAGCACGATGCAGTCGTCCCAGGCTTCGATCCGGCAGTTGCTGACCAGCACATTGCGGCAGCAATTGAGGTCGAGCCCGTCGTTGCCGCCGCGGCGGAAGCGATTGTTGAGGATGGAGACCCCCTGCACGAACACCTCTTCGCAGCCGTGCAAATGAACGGTCCAGGCGTCGCCATGGCGAATGGTGAGATCGTTCAGCCTCACGCCGGCGCAATCGGTGAAATAAATTATCCCGGTGCGGAAGCCGCGCTCCCGCGCGTCCGATCCGGGAGCATTGGACGCGCCGCGGCCGTGGATTTCGCCATGCCCGCGGATGGCAATGTTTTTCGCCTGGTCGGCCTGGATCAAATGCGGGCGGGTTTTGCCTTTGCTTGAAACCTCGAGGTCGTCGCGATAGGACTCCAGCAGGACCGCGCCGGCGTCAAGGTGCAGGGTGACATTGTCGGTCAGGGTCAACGTGCCGCAGAGATAGGTTCCCGGAGGGAAACAAACCGTGCCGCCGCCGTTTTCGCGGCAGGCCGCAAGCGCGGCCCGGATGGCCGCTGTGTCGTTGGTGGCACCATCGCCGACCGCATTGTAGGATCGTATATTGAATTCTTTCATAACATCGCTTCTTTCCGTCGGTTGCGATTGCGCCCTCACGGCGTGATTTATTGCGGATTGACAAGAATGCTGGTGGTTCAGCGGTCGGCGAGACCGGGCTGGCGCACGTACATCCAGGCGCGGCCCGCCTCGGCGATAAAGGCGCGTCCGTATTCCTGCAGACAACCCACAATGTTACGGGGGTTGATCATGGGCACTTCCGGATGGTTCAGATAGTTCCAGGTCGGGTTGTCCGCCTCGAAAAAGTCGGGGCTGTGGTAGACGCCATGCGGTCCGTCCTCCTGTTGCCCCAGCACAAACAGGGTCGGGTTGTCGGAACCGGGGCGGGACTTGCCGTAGGACACGCTCCACACGTCTTCAAACCCCTCCAGGCGTTCCCAGGTCTGGCCCGCGTCCTGGGAGAGATGGGCGCTTTGCGCCCAGGGCGAGGTGACCGCCACCCAGCCCGCCCGGTTGTAGGCCGTGTCGATGTCCACCTGCTTTTCACGTCCCCCGGAACTCGGCAGATTGTCCGCCGCCACCGTCCACTCGGCGCCGTCGACACTGGTCCAGAGCCTGCCCCGGTTGCCCCCGCCGGTGCGGTAGTTGTAGGCGTAGAACCGGCTCTCCACCTTGTCGGAGGCCAGGATGTTGCCGAAGAACCAATACTCGCGGGGATTGTGTCCCTGCAGATTTCCGGGAAGATTTTGGCTGGCCTGCCAGGTTTCGCCGCCGTCGAGCGTGTATTGGTTGCCGTCATCGTCGTCGATCACCGACAGCACCACTGCGTTGTCGGGGTTGGTGGCCGAGACCGCGATGTGGGCCATGGCCATGTCCCGGCCGCTGCCGAAGGGCGAATCGAGCCGCTCCCAGTTGTCGCCGGCATCCGTTGTTTTCAAGATGTGGACGCCATGATATTTCCAACCGCCGACGCGGGTGCCCCAGATCTGGCGGGGATCGCCGGCATGGTAGTCCAGCGACGGAACCACGTGTCCGGGGGTGACATCGTCTTCCCCCGGGTAGTCGACGAGATTGTGATGGCGCAGTCCGGAGATGTCGCCATAGGAGGTGAAAAACACATCCAGCCCCGGCGGTGTCAGCGCATCGAAGGCCACGGTCATCTCCACCCCCTGGGCGACCATGTCCCAGATGTTCAGGGCATCACCATCGCCCCAGATGTTGTCGTTCTGGTAGGCGGTGTAGACCGTGACCAGCAGCGCCTCGTCGGGATTGTGGGGGTTGATGCTCAGGCTGTTGGGCACCGGCCACTGGTTTCCCCAGGCTCGCCACCAGCCTGCAGAACGGCGCAACACATTACCGTCCCGGCCGGCCCAGGCGGTCCAGGTCCGGCCGCGGTCGAGGCTGCGCATGACGTTGCCCCCCGCCGCCACGATGCGGTCGGGATTGGTCGGATCGATGGCGAAGCCAAGCGTCCGGTCCAGCAAGGCATCGCTCCAAGTGTCGTTCTCGAAGCGGAAGAGGCCCTTGTCATCGTTGCTCACGTACAGCGCTCCGAGGCTGTCAATGCGCATGTGGTGGGGATGGGTGAGTTGATCGGAAATCCGGTGAAACGAGTCGCCGCCGTCGGTGGAGCGGAAAATCCCGATGTCGAATCCCCCGAAATACACGGTGCCCGAACGGCCGTCGACCTGTGGAGAGGCGGGATCCACCACCACGCAGGGGATGCCGTAATCGCGCTGCCTGTCCCCGAAATCCGGGGTCGGGATACCGGGAATCCGCTGCCAGGCGGCGCCGCCGTCCAGCGAGCGCAACAACTCGCCTGCCCAGGTGCCGGCATAGACCACCTCGGGATTCTGTGGATCAATGGCCAAAGGCTCGCTGCGTTTCTTGGAGTGGTGGGCTATTCGCATATCCACCTCGTGGATCAGATTCCAGGTGCGGGCGCGGTCGGTGGTCTTGTAGATGCCGCGCCGGGTGGAGGTGTAAAACGTGTTGTCGTCGCTCGGATGCAGTGCCGCGGAGGAGGGATGCCGCATGTCGCGGTCCTCCAGCCCCAGGCTGGAGGACAACAACATGGGGCGCCAGACCTCCTGACCGGGCTCGTCTTTGATGAACAATCCGGCCACGTCGCTGCGCAAAACCTTCAGATGCGGGTTTTGCGGATGATAGGCGGTCATCATCATGTTGCCGCCGCCACCCACGGGCACCCAGCCCCATTCCACGCCGTTCCTCGTCCGCAGCGGATTGGGCGCCCGCACGGTGTCCTCCGGGATTTCGGGCTCGGCCGCCGGTGCCGGGGCGGACTCCGGCGCGGTCGCGACCTCCTCGGGAACTCCCCGCAACTGCAAATGCCCCCGCCGGTTAACGCTCGCTTCCAGAACAACTTCGCGCCCGCGCTGCAAGCCTTTTAAAAACTCCGCCTCCTCGGCCTTCGGGCGCAAACCGTCCGGTCCCTGCTCCCAGGTCACCAGCACCGACACGGTCTGCCCCACCAGGGCTTCCGCCGCGGAGGACCGCTCCGGATCATCCGGCACCGCTTCGGCGATGCGAAGGTTGGCCCACCGCCCGTTCCATTCCGCCGCGGTCACCGCGCCGGTCAGGGTGCCGGAGAAGCCCCTGGCGGCTTCCGGCGTGGCGAGGCGCGGGGCGTTTTGCGCGGCCAGGGAAAGTGTGGTCAGGGTAAACATCATCAGAGCTGCGGCAATTTTCTTGTTCATGGATTTGTCCTTTGTTGTTACTGTATGTCCACCATAAATTGTCAAGGGCGCAAATTTGGCGGTGGTAGGCCGATGCCCAATCCGATTAATAT
Source organism: Lentisphaeria bacterium (assembly GCA_007130365.1). GTDB lineage: Bacteria > Verrucomicrobiota > Lentisphaeria > Oligosphaerales > PUNB01 > SLSR01. Next base: position 520 of record SLSR01000229.1, on the reverse strand, counting down.
CCCGAATTCCGCTCCACGGGGGAGTCGGGGTCGAGGCTTTGCCAGTGATAACCGGAGAAACGTCTGAAATCGTCAACACTGCTTTCGTGCAAATTGACTAGATGTTGATAACTCAAACCCTCGACCCGGCCGTCGCCGAAAGCGAAGTTCATAGTGTTTCCCGGATGCGGCTCGAAACCGAAACGCTCGTCCCAGCCGTATGGGCCGGTTTCCAACGCGCCCTCTGGGTTGCTCATAAGTTGCCAGGAACCATGAGTAAGGTACCAGCGTCCGCCGCTGAACGAAGACACGGCACCATCGGAAAACCACCATTTTTCCGAGGTAAGACGAGCATCGGTGAGCTGTCGCGGGCCGGGGGTGCCGGTCCAGGCGCCGCCGCCGTTGCGGCCGCCCAGGTAAAAATTCTGGCTGTAACTGTAAAATCGCTGAAGATTGTTTCTGGGGGAGATCTGCTGATTCGCCGCCGGACAATTGGCCACCGTCGGCACCGGAGTGGCCTGCGGTTCCCACGAGGCCTTAG
>SLSR01000109.1 GCA_007130365.1 Lentisphaeria bacterium | reverse complement strand
CGAGCACGAACTCGTGGTGGCCCGCGGCCAGACCGCCTACCTGATCATGAACGGATTCCCCTACAATTCCGGACACATCCTGGTCGCCCCCAATCGGCATGTCGGCGATCTTTCCGACCTGGAGCGGGAAGAGCGCGAGGAAATGTTCGACCTGATTCTGCGGATCAAGGCGATCATGAAGCGAATCATGCGGCCGGACGGCTTCAACTTCGGCTTCAATCTCGGCGCCGCCGCCGGCGCCGGCCTGCGCGACCATGTGCATGGCCACCTGGTGCCGCGCTGGTTCGGCGACACCAATTTCATGCCGGTGATCGGCAACCTGCGCGTGGTGCCGCAGGCTCTTGAAGACACCGCCCGACTGCTCCGCCAGGCCTGGCGCGAAGAGTCCGAACCATGACCTGACGCCGGGGTCTTCACGGATTCAGAAACAAATTCGCAGCTCGACATCGCGACTTGCAGACCCGTTGTTGATCAAAATGCGCCCCTGCCCGAGCAGATTTCGCCATTCGCCCAGCGAATGATAGGCGAAGCGGGAGGCCAGGAAATCCAGCAGGCTCAGGCCGCTCTCGTCCGGGCGAATTTCACAGGCCGCCCGGCGGCGCGGCCAGCCTGCGGGGGAATAATCATGATTGTCCATGCTTAATCCGTTTGCGGCTACGGGCGGTTCTGCCCGAGCATGTCGGCCAGAACCGTCAGAAGCACAGTTTGCTCGGAAGCTGCTTCGCTTCCGGTCTCCACGAGGGTTTTGGCGGCATAGAGCAGGTTGGCTTTTACCATGTGCTTGGAGTGTGCAATCTCCTCCAACGCCTCGTCGAAGGCGCCCAGTCCGCACTGTTCCTCGGGCAGCAGCGAAAAATCGGCGGCCGGCCTGTGATTGAGATTGGCGACCCCGACTCCGAAGTCTGCGGCAACCCTTTCCTCCGAGCTTCCCGAACTCCGCGCCAGGCGCGACAGAACCAGCGACACCTCATGCAGAATGTGATTGCAGTTCAAATGCCGGGCCGGCCGCTCGGGGGCGCCGCCAAAGGCCGGCTCGAGCCAGCGGTCGATCGACTTCAGCAAGGCGTACTGGAAAAGGCTGACCTCCCGGTCGGCCTCGATCAGAAAGTTGAGCAGGCGCAGGAAGGCCCGATATCCCTCCGGCGACATTGAGCGCAGACTCTGGTATTGCTCCTCGGCCTGGCGCAGGCGGGAAACCTCGTCGGCGGCGGCAACAAGGGCCTGCCAGGCGGCTTCCGTCTGTTCGGCGATCTCCGGCGACTCGTCGGCGGCCATCCGCGCCAATTGCGCCTTTCTTACTTCCGGCTGCGGATTGATCAGCAGGGCGTAGATCCCGATCCGAGCCCGCACCGCAGTCTCGGCGCGGTCGCTCTGAGTTCGATCCCCGCCGCCGTCCGCGTCGCCCGCCATCGCCAGCATGGCGGCGGAACCGCGGAACTCGCCCTTTGCCCCGGCCTCCTCCCCCGCCTCCGAAACCGATTCCCCGGCCTGCTCGGCGGCGGCGGATGCAGATGCCGTGATCGCATCCTTCTCCCACAGCGCCTGCAGATCCGGCGGCAGTCGGACCAGCTCGGTTTCGGCATGGATGAACGGCTCTTCGCGAAAGCCGCCAAGCCGGGCCAGAACGACATCCGGGAAACTCTGGGTTCTGGTGTTGTAGGCCTCGACCGCGTCATTGTAGCCATTGCGCATGAACGCCACTTCGTTCTCCAGAACCGCCAGCGAATGCATCAGCTCCGCCAGTCCGAGGTTCGACTTGAGTTCCGGATATTCCTCGACCCGCGCGACCAGCCCGGCCAGGGCGCTGTTCTCGGCCTCCATGAACGGCTTGAGCCCCTCTGGATCTTCGGGTACGCGCTGGCTGTAGAGATTGCGCAGCGCGACCAGTTCCCGCTGCACCGAACGCTCGTGCTCCATGAAGCCCCGAGCCAGCTCGTTGAGCGCCGGCACCAGGTTGCGCCGCTTTTTCAGCGACACGTCGATATTCGAACGATTGCGGCGCAGCCGCTCGCGGAGAAAGACCAGATCGTTATAGTGCAGGGGCACGGCAGTCAGAATCATGAACAGCGGCGCGCCCAGAGCCGCCAGCAGAAAGTCGGCAGGCTTGAAGGCTCCAAGCAAACCCAGCGACAGCAGGGCCGCCAGCAAGATTCCGGCAAAGGACAGGTTCAGCAGGCCGACTCCGGCCGCCGCCTCCCTAAGCATGATCTGACCTTCCGTGAAATTGCCGAGAATGAACGGATACTTGTCGACCGGCTCGGCAAGGTAAAGGCGGTCGCCGCGAATCGGCTCGATCACGCACTCCCCGATCGCGTACAGCGGATCGCAAGGTTCAAGCCGGGTTTCGCGGTAGCGGGTGCGGCCGGCTCGGCGAACCGTGCGATGGGTCGTGTATATCCTGGCGCCGCCCGGATCGACCAGCAGCCGTCCTTCGCCGTCTCGGCAGAAGAAGGGGCGGGAAAGGCTTTGATCGACGACCGTCACCCAACTGGCCTTCTTGCCCGAACCCCGCTTTTCCTTGACCAGGTAGTGGTAGTGTACGCAGGGCGTGTGGGTCAGGGGCGACGTGAGCGCCTGACCGTTTTCCGGCAGCTCAACCAACCCCTTGAATTCCGCCAGACCGCAGGCCGCGCCGGCGGTCGGAGTGGTCGGCAGGTTCTCTATGCATCTTTTGAAGCGAATCCGCCGAAAGCCCAGCACAAATGCGGCCGCCGCCACCAGCAAGGCAACGATCGCCGCCGCCAATTGCAACTCGGAATGATAGGCCTGGGGTTCGACACTTTCCGCCTTTTCCAGCTCGCCCCGGTCGGCCGCCGGCAACGGAATTTGGCCAAGCCGCGGAATTCGCCAGGCCAGCGCCAGCCAACGCTCGGGGAAACTGGCCCGCTGCGCATCGGCCCGCCGCAGCGAACGCGCCAAATGCAGCCGCAACACTTGCAGCCTTTGCAGTTGTTCGGCGGGCACACCGCCAAACTCGGCGGTCTCGCCAAAGGACGGCAGCGATTCCCATTGCCCGTCCCAATTATAGTCGCCGCGGGCCAGCTGCCATTGCAGCTCTTCCCGCACCGCCGTCTCCAGACGCTCCAGCCGCTCGGCCGCCGCCCGCAAATCCATCTTCATCATCTGCAAGCCCAAAAAGACCAGACACCCCACCGTCAGCACCGTCAGCAGTGAAAAATGGACAAGCACCCGATGCACCCTCAAAAACCCCAGCAGAAGCGACAGCGCGGCCGCCATCAGCACCAGACCGCCCCAGCACTTGAGCAGAGCGTGCAACCCCTGTCGCGAACGCTCGTCGTCCCGGCCATACCCCGAAATCACCGGATCATAGTCTCCCTCCCGGTCAAAGCGCAGCTCGATCCCGCCATCCTCGCGCACGGCAAAGCCAAAGGCAAAGACGCTGGCGCCCGGCTCAAGCCGATACTCGGTATAGCGATAGTCGCCCCGTCGGGTTCGATCGGATTGACGGGCGCGGAATCTCACGTCGGGATCGGGAACCACCCGAATCTCGCCGGTTTCATCACTCAGGACAAAAGGGACAAACTCCGCCCGATCAGTCTCGGTTCGCCAGCGCGTGTCGCCGTCCGAATCGCGAACCTGCCGTTCCACGGTATAGCGAAAATAGACGCACTCGACGTTTGACTGCGGCCCCCGCAAAATCCGGTCGTCCGCCCGAATCCGACCGTTGATCTGCACCTCCCCCGGCAATGCGGCATGAACCGCCACCTCGGGCACTCGCTCCAGCCGCCGCATCGAGGCCAGCGAACGAAATCCGGCGGTTCCCAGCCAGTAGGCCGCACCCAGCAGAACAACTGTGGCCGCCAGCATAAGCAACCGCAAAAAGCCACGCTTGAACTTCAGCCCCAAACCGGAGTGCAGGCCGATATCCGCATCCGTCCCGCAGACCTGACGGTGCTGCAGAATCTCGTCCCGCGGGATTTTTTGATTGCACTTTGAACAGATGTATACTTTCATCTAAAGTTTCCCCATTTTTCTGCACCGAGCCATCTATAGTTTTCCGGTTCTCGCCAAGTGTCGCCCCCTGCGGAGGCTGGAAATACCGGGGGAGGAGCGGGAGGCGGAACGAGCACCACGGGCTGACACCCGTGGCTAAACGCCTGTCGCCCCTGCGGGGGCTGGCCGGGCAGAACCCGTGCAGACGCGACCAACGCACTCCCACCAAGACCCCACCCTGGCGGGATGATCCAATTCATCTGTAAAATGATGCGTAACAGGCAATGGGCAGTCGAAAAGCTTTTCAGGAATCGGCAGTTTGAATGCGGGCGATGATGTCGGTCGACGACCAGCCCTCGACCAGATCGGCCAGAACCACTCTGCCGCCATGCCGCTCGACCACCTCGCGGCCGCTGACATAGTGCGCCCAGTCGGCTCCCTTGACCAGAACGTCCGGCACTACCTCGGCAATCAGCTCCGCCGGTTCGTCCTGCTCGAAAATCACCACATAATCCACGCACTCCAGGGCGGCCAGCACCCGTGCCCGCTGGCCTTCCGGGACAATCGGGCGACTCGCCCCCTTGGCCCGCCGCACCGAGGCGTCGGAGTTGAGCCCGACCAGCAGCCGGTCGCCCTGCTCGCGCGCGAATTGCAGGTACTCCACATGCCCCACGTGCAGAAGATCAAAACATCCATTGGTGAAGACCAGACTCAGACCACGCTCGCGCAACTGATGTCGTGCCGTTGACATTTCACCCCAGCCCATGATCTTCCCGGCGACCTTTCGCATGGCAATCAACCCTTCTCCTCGTCTTGCAGGTAATGGTGCAAAGCGGTCAGCATGCCCAGGCAGGCCAGGGGGGCGGCCGCGACCGCGCCGCTGAATTCGGTCAGAGTGCGCTCCGCGATCTCCAGGTATGATCGGCGGCGAGTCTGCCGGTAGAGCAGAAGCAGACACTCCACCATCATTGCGTTGCCGGAGGGTGTGACCTGGTCGAAGGGGTCGCAATGCCGGCGCAAAAGCGGCGGACTGCTCTTGCCGGTAAGATAGAAGCCGCCGCGCCGGCGGTCGGCAAACTCGGCAACCGCCCGCCAGGCGAGTTCCTCGGCCGTTTCCCGCCAAACCGGCTGATCGCGCCAGGCGCTCAATTCAAGCAGGCCGCGAATAAAAAAGGCGTAGTCGTCGATAAAACCACCGATCGGAGTATGCCAGGCTCGCAGGCAATGGGCCAGGTTGCCCTCCGCCCCGACCTTGTCGCGCAACAGATGTTCGGCGGCCTTGGCGGCGGCGTCAAGATAGGAATCCTCCCCCAGAACCCCGCCGGCTCGCGCCAGGCCAAAGACCGCCAAACCGTTCCAGTCGGTCAGAATCTTGTCGTCGCGAGCCGGCGGAACACGCTGCCGGCGATGTTCGAGAAGCCGCTCCCGCGCCTTCCGCAGACGCTCCCGCAAGTCCGCCTCGTCAAGTCCGCGGCGCCGGGCGAAGTCGGCCACCGGCAAGGGCAGGTGCAAAATGTTCAACCGCCCGGTTTCCCGGCGGGCCACTTCATGAACGAAATTCCCCTCTTCGCGCAAACCGTAGACCTCGGCCAGCAGTTCCGCCTGCGGCGGCTCCAGCGCCGCCCGCACCTGCTCGAGCGTCCACAGATAGCAGGCACCCTCCTCGCCCTCGCTGTCGGCATCCTGCGCGGCATAGAAGCCGCCGTCCGGCGCCTGCATTTCGCGCAACAGCCAGGCGGCGATTTCGGTGGCCGCCCGGCGGAACTCGGGATCCCCGGTCGCCTGCCAGCCCAGGCTGTAGTTGACCAGCAGCAGGGCATTGTCGTACAGCATCTTCTCGAAATGCGGCACAAGCCAGTGCTGGTCGGTGGAATACCGATGAAAGCCGCCGCCCAGGTGATCGCGAATTCCGCCCTCCGCCATTCTGCGCAGAGTCAGCGTCGCCAGCTTCACACTGTCTCTGGCGCTGGGGCTTTCGTGGTCAACCGCCGATTCCAGGAGAAAGCGCAGCGCGTTGTGCGGCGGAAACTTGGGCGCGCCCGAGAAGCCGCCCTGCTGGCGGTCGAAGCTCTCGCGCAGTTCGCGCCAGCCGCGCTCGACCAGATCGCGGTTCAGCGCCACCTGCGGGCGTGCCGTATTGCGGGCGGCCACCTGCTCGACAACATCCGCCACGCGACTGGCCCGCGCCTCCAGGTCGCTTCGCCGCAGTTCCCAGGCCTTGGCAATTTCCGAACACAACTGAACAAAGGCCTCCGGCGGAAAATAGGTTCCGGCATAGAAGGGGCGAAGATCCGGGGTCAGCCACAGATTGTTCGGCCAGCCGCCGGAGCCGGTCAGCATCTGAGTGGCGGTCATGCACAAATGATCGACCTCCGGATGCTCTTCGCGATCCACCTTGATCGGAATGAAGTGGCGGTTGAGCGCGTCGCCCGCCTGACAGGTGGAAAAGCTTTCGCGCTCCATGACATGGCACCAGTGACACGAGGAATAGCCGATCGAAAGAAAAATCGGCCGCCCGGACTGGCGGGCTTCGGCCAGGCTCGCCGTGTCCCAAGGACGCCAGTCCACCGGGTTGGTGGCGTGCTGGCGCAGATAGGGACTGGTCTCGTTGACCAGGCGATTGAGATTGATGGAATCAGACATTTAAAAACCTTGCTTGACTTTTTTTTACTATAGCCTATTTTATCTTTATTGCCTGCCTGAACCGATCGAAAGACGTCGGCAAAAGGCTTTTTTCGAGGCAACCGACAGACGGGACGGTTATCCTTTTGATCAGCCTTGATTCCTGCGGTTGCAACTAAGTATGGTGCTTGACATGTTGATTTTCGGCAAAGGATACTCTGCGGTTTCTGTTGGCCGCCCGGCGATGGTTCTGTTCGCCGGGTTCTGAGCGGTTTCCCCATGCGCGTCCAACGCCGAACAAGCTGCCTGCACCCACTGAAAACCATCGTCGGGCCGAAACTACCCGGAGGATGGTTTTTTTGTTAAACTGAAGCCATGCCGAACAATTCCGCATTCTGGTCATTAAAGACAATATCGAGGAAATCGAGAAAATGAAAAACCCGCAAGCCACCAAAGCCGCCCCCGCCGCCACTGGCGAACCAATGAAGGGGGCCGACATTCTAATCCGCTGCCTGGAGCGCCAGGGGGTGGAGGTTCTCTTCGCCTATCCCGGCGGCGGTTCCATCGAACTGCACCAATCCCTGCAAAAGTCGAAGATCCGCGTGATTCTCCCGCGCCATGAGCAGGGCGGCGCCTTCGCGGCCGCCGGCTACGCCCGCGCCACCGGCCAGACCGGCGCCTGCATGGCGACCAGCGGTCCGGGCGCAACCAACCTGATCACCGGTATCGCCGACGCCTACATGGACTCGATCCCGGTGGTCTTCATCACCGGCCAGGTGCCCCACACCTATATCGGCAAGAACGCCTTTCAGGAAACCGACATCATCGGCGTCACCCGCCCGATCTGCAAGCACAGCCACCTGGTGCTCAGCCCGGAGGAGATCCCCGAAGTCATTTCCGAGGCCTTCTACCTCGCCAACAGCGGCCGGCCGGGGCCGGTGGTGATCGACATCCCCAAGGATGTCCAGCAGAAAACCTGCATCCCCCTGTTTCCCGAGCAACCGGTGGTGCCCCGTGCCTACAAGCTGAAGCTGGCGCCCGAAGCCCGGGAGGTGGAGGCGGTGCGAAAGGCGATCGAGGAAGCCGAGCGCCCCTGCCTGTATGTCGGCGGCGGAATCATTTCGGCCGGTGCCGAGAAGGAGCTGCTCAAGTTCGCCGAAACCTATGACATCCCGGTGGCGACCACTCTGATGGGGGTCGGCTGCTTCCCGGAGGATCACCGCCTGTCTCTTAAGTGGCTGGGCATGCACGGCACCTACTACGCCAACTACGCAGCCAACGAGTGCGACCTGCTGGTCGCCCTCGGCGCCCGCTTCGACGACCGGGTGACCGGCAATGTGAACACCTTCGCGGTCAACTCGAGGATTGTCCATGTCGACATCGACCCCTCGGAGATCAACAAGAACAAGCGGGCCGACCTCGGCGTGGTCTGCGATGTCAAGCAAATGCTCAAGAAGCTGCTGCGCAACCCGGTGCGCAAAGAGCGTCCGGAATGGCATGCGCTGGTTCGCAAGTGGAAAGAGGACTTTCCCCTGCGCTACGCCGACAGCCACCTGATCCAGCCGCAGTACGTGGTCGACCGTCTCTATCGGCTGACCAATGGCGAGGCCACCATCGTGACCGGAGTCGGCCAGCACCAGATGTGGGCCGCCCAGTTCTATCAGTTCAAGCGGCCGCGCCAGTTGCTGACCTCCGGCGGCCTCGGCGCCATGGGCTTCGGCATTCCCAGTGCGATCGGAGCCAAGATCGCCCGCCCCGACCAACTGGTGGTGGAGATCGACGGCGACGGCAGCTTCCAGATGAACATCCAGGAGCTGGGCACCATCCACTGCGAGGATGTCGAGGTCAAGATGATCATCCTCAACAACCAGCACCTCGGCATGGTGGCGCAGTGGGAGGATCGCTTCTACGGCAGTTGCCGGGGCAACACGGTGCTGACCAACGTGCGGGCCGACCGACCGTACCCCGATTTCGTGACCATCGCCAAGGGCTACCTGATTCCGGGTCGCGAAGTCTGGAAGCGCGAAGAGGTCGACGACGCGATCCGGGAAATGCTCGAGACTCCCGGCCCCTTCGTGCTCGATGTGCATGTCGAGTACCAGGAGCATGTTCTGCCGATGATCCCGGCCGGCGGCACCTACAAGACGATCATCATGGAGTAGAGCCTGAAGCCGCGGGTATGGTTGCCGATCGCGACATGGCGGCGAAAAATGCCGGTATAGGTATGCTCGGCGCCGAAATGAACCGCCGCCTGCATGTGATGGGCGCTGCAATGTTCGAACACGGGTTGATCCCTTGATCAGCCCCGAGCCCGCTTCGAACCTTCGTGAACCAATGTGGGATCAGATCTATGACTAAGTGGATCAGGCAGGCTAGCCCGACTTTCGCGGAAATTCGGGCTAATTCACAACAGTATGGCGGAAGGATTAAGCGCTCCGGTTGGTCTATTGATGCACATTAACAAGATCCCTTTCTTCATTATTCCTCGTTCTCCGTCTCCACCCAGGAGCGCCGTCTGCGCCTGATCTCGCTCTTTCGCTCCTCCCAGACTTCAACGACGAAACCGGAATAGTCGGCTTCCGCGAATTCCCGCAACAATTCGAAATCAACGCTGCCGACGGGACCGGACTGGTAGAGCCGCCGGGCCGGCCGCGGCCATTCCGGGTACGGCGGTTGGCCGTAGGGGAACGGCCCCAGGTCGGGCGGCGGCGCGTCAGGATCATGAAAGCCGTCGATCCGGCGCCCCGCGCCAATCGCCGGGCTGCCCTGGCGCAAGGCGAAATCGAAAGCCGCCAGATCACCCAGCCCCGCCGCCTCGAT
>SLSR01000239.1 GCA_007130365.1 Lentisphaeria bacterium | reverse complement strand
GCAGGCCGAAGACACCATTGTCCAGCTCGCCAGCGCAATCGAAGTCGCCACTTTGGCGGCCGAGCGCATTGCCGACCAGAACCAGGAGGCCCGCCTGCGCGCGGCCAACGCCATTGGCCGCATTGGTGCGCGTCAGTACGCGCCCGAGCTTTTGGTCAATCTTGGGAGCGAAGAGCGCCCGCGCAATATTGCCGCGACCGTCGTGGCTTTGCATCGACTCGAACATCGACCGGCACTAGGCGCCATCGCCGACTATGGCGAGCATTCCTCGGCTCTCGTTCGAGAAGCCGTCGCGGCCGCCCTGGGCGCGCTCGGCAACTCGTCGATCAACCCCGTGCTCAACCGCTTGCTGCACGATACGGACACCAATGTCCGAGTCGCGGCCATCACCTCGGCCGGCCGGCTGCGCGATCCATTCTTCGCTCCGGCCTTGATGGCCATTCTGCAAGACACCCGCAATATGGAGCCGCGATTCTCGGCCAAAGACCGGATTGCGGTAGCCTGGGCGGTTCCCCGCCTGCAGCCGATTCCGCAGGATTTGATGAATCGGCTCGGGCAGCACGCCACCCAGCCCGTGGTTGCCTCGATGATGGGCCCCATGGTGGACAGTCCGGAAGTTATGGCGGCCGCCGTTTTCGCGTTCGCCGAAGCGGGCGGGCGCGACCCCGCCTTTGCCGATTCCGCCAACCGCCTGTTCACCCTATTTGCCGAGGTCGCCAGTGGCGACCGTTCAGGCAGTTCCGAAGAATTTACCGGGCAAGTGAGAATGTCCCCGTTACTGACTGATATCGCGCGCCAGGCGCGGTCTTGGCAGGCGGAACGCACAATTCCCGAGCCCCTGCCCGCGCCGACCCGCCAACCGAATATGCTTTACCAGAAGATTGACCGGTAGAGATTGCCTGGGACAAAGGCGCAGGGTCGATCACCTTTTGCCCATCCTCTTTCTGATCCAGCCTTTTTTCTTCGTGAAGAATTGCGAATGAACAAATCCTCGGCTTCGCAACAGTCTTTACCCGAGACAACTCATTCCCCCTCTGGAACCGGCGCTTCGGCCTTGCGCCCTTCGTTGCGCAGGATGGTGGTCGGGGGCTGCCTGGCCATGGTCTATATGGTTGGGATCGGCAGTCCGGCGACCACGGAATTCTTTCGGGCCATGGGGGCGGACGAATTCTATTTCGGAATGATCACCGGCGTTCCTCTGATTATGCTGCTGATGCAGTTTGCGGGAGCGGCAACGATGAACCGGGCAAGTCGTCGCAAAGGCGTTTTTATCGTCTGCCTGATTCTCTGCCGCCTGCTTTATTTGGGGGTGGCCTTTCTGCCGTTTCTCCTGCGTCAGTGCGCTCCCGCCATCGTGCTGCCCGTCATTGTCGCCTTGTTGGCGGTCAGTGCAGCCACTCACAACTTCGCCGTTCCTTTCTGGTTTTCCTGGATGGCCGATCTGATTCCGCGCAGAATTCTCAACCGCATTTGGGGGTGGCGACAAAGAGCCATGCACCTGAGCTGGACTGCGGCAAATCTGCTGGCAACCGTTTTTCTCTATTGGGTCGATTGGCCGGCGACCGTCACCTTTCCAATTCTGGCGACTATAGCCGTAGCCGCCGGGGTCGTCGACATTCTCCTGTTCATCAACGTCTTCGAACCAAAAAACCACAAGCGCCCGGACTCCCGGCCGATAAGCGACCTGCTCGCGCCTCTGCGGCATCCGGACTTTCGCTACTTCGTAAGTTTTTCCTGCGCCTGGTCCTTCGCCACCATGGCGGCGGCAGCCTTCATGCAGCTATACATACTGAAAATGCTGCATGTGCCATTGTGGAAGGCCACGCTTATCTGGTGCATGCATGGCGTCGGAATGGCGCTGGGCTCCGGAATGTGGGGAAGGCTTGCCGACCGGCACGGGCAGCGCCCGGTGATTGTCCTGTGCGTTGCTCTGAAACCGATGATCGTGATCGTGTTTTTTCTCCTGACCCCGAACAACGTGGCCTGGCTTTTGCCGCTGGCCTTCGTTCCCGACGGCATCCTCAACGCAGGCTACGGAATCGCCGCCAACGGATATATGCTGTCGCTGGCGCCGCGCGCGAATCGATCGTCCTTTATCGCCGCGATCACCGGCCTGGCCGGCATGTTCGGCGGAATGGCGGCGATGCTGGCGGGTGCTTTGTTGACCCGAACCCAAGCCTGGGAGAGCGAAATGTTCGGACGCGAACTGAACCACTATCATCTTTTGTTCATCGCCAGCCTGGCAATGCGCCTTGTCTGCCTGCCCCTGGCTCGCGCCATCCGCGAACCAGGCTCCTCCCGCTCCTTCCGCCTGGTTGGAGCCATTCTCGACGACTGGCCCCATCGGCTGCCCCGCTTCCCGGTCGGCCTTTACCGCCGCCGGGACTGACTAGCCTGATTAATTCATGCGAATTCGGCCATCCGCTGGGGCAACGCCCGGCACAATTCAAAATTCTACATTTGGCGGCACCCCTGCCATTTTTCGCCCCAAGCCTGGTTTGAATACAAGAGATCAAGATGTCTGAAATGGGCTCGTGAATTACTCAGGATAGCCTGGCTACTCGTCCAGACGATGGGCCTGGCGGATCTCGCGAGCCCGCTCCCGAGCCTCGTCGGCGGTCGGAATCCCGCTTTGATGGATGCGTTCGTAAATTCGGGCCGCGCCATCCATCTGCCCTTGCTCGACCAACAGGCGGGCGGCGGCATAGCCGGCTCTTGCGAAATAGTACCAATCGCGAACTCGCCCGGCCTTGGTGTCCATATCATAGGCAAAGACAATCTCCAGATAGCGGTCGAGAGCCTTTTCCCTTTCGCCAAGCTCCTCCAGAGTTTTGGCCAGCCGATAAAGCAGATTTTCGCGCAAAGCCGGACTGGGGTCGCCTTCCAGCATTTCGCCATACAGGGCGGCGGCACGACGGAATGACTCCTGGCTGGCAAGCGCGAAGTGCATGTCGGCCATCCGACCTCCGGCCGCCAGGCGCAGTTCCGGCCGAGTCAGTCTTTGGCGGGCCGTCTCGAACCACTCGGCCGCCTCTTCATAGCGCATGAGTTCGGCCAGAACGTCGCCCTGCAAAAAGGCCGCCCGCCCCATGATGGCTGAATTCAAAGCCTGCCCGGAGCCGACTTTCTCCTCCAGTTGCGCAAGCAGCCGCAAAGCCCTGTCCTCGCCGCCATCCTGGGCGAAGGCCGCATTGGCCGCTTCGTAAAGCGCGGTCTGCGCCTGGCTGCTGTCGGGGAAGAGAATGAACACCTGACGGTACCTGCTCTCGGCTCGCGCCCAATCGCCCCGGCCGGCATGATAGTCGGCCAGCCAAAGCAAGACGTCGGCAGCGTTCGGAAGTCGTTCAAAGTCCTTGACAAACCGCTCTCCCTCGGTCACCGCCAAATCGTAGTCGCCCACCTGGAAAGCGACATATACCCGATGGTACAAGGCCTGCGTGTGGAAATCCGAATCGGCGTATTCAAGGCAAATTCGGTTGAGCACTCGCATACTGCGCTCCATATCGCCCGAATGCCGTGCCAGCTTGTACACTTCCATCAGAGCACCCGGCGCTTCGGCGTGGCTGGGGTGTCCGGCCACGAACTTTTCAAAGGCGTCAATACTGGCGGCTGGCCGGCCGGCATCCCGCAAGGCGGCCGCTCGGCCCAGCCAGGCCGCAACCGCGCGATCGTCGTCGGGGTATTGCTCGACGAAGCGTTCGAAAATGGCGGCGGCGGTATCATGCCTGCCTTGCCTGATCCGCGCCTTCGCCTGTCGGAACCGGGCGGTCGCGGCGTTCTCGGGCGCTTGCAGTTCGTCGGCCACATACCGATAGCTAGTCGCCGCCGTCTCGTAGTCTTCCAGCGACATGGCGACATCTCCGGCCAGCAGCAGGGCGGTGGCGCGCAAATGGTCGTCGACCGCCATTTCGCCGGCTTTGACAAAAACCTGCAAGGCCTCTTGAAGCGCCTCTGTCTCAACCAGCAGGCGACCTTGTTCAACCGCGCTGTGGTAGCGCGTCTCCAAGTCCGCATCCCGATCTTCCGACAAGCCCGCATAGGTTTCGATCGCCGCCGCCAGGTCGCCGGTTTCGGCCTGCAACCCGGCCATGCGAAATCGGGTCGCAATCGCCTTTTCAGGTTCGGGCGACATCCGCAGGAACGCTTGCAGCGTAGTCAGCGCCGCCTCTTTTCTGCCCAGGCCGATTTGACTGTCGGCCTGCAGCAAAAGCATTTCGGCGCGCTGCTCGGAGCCCGGCGCCAACGGCAGCGCCTGCGGCAAAACCTTCAAAGCTTCTTCCCGAGCCTCCAGGGCGGTCAGTTTGCGAGCCAATTGCGAAAAAGTCGCCCACCAGGCCGGCTGATAGCGCAAGGGCGCTTTGTCGGCGATTGCGGCATGAATCTCCATGGCGGCGGCGACATCTCCGCGCGTAGTCTCGAGCAGCAACCGGTGCAAGGCCACGGGGATCGGATCTTCCTCGCGTTCCCCCCGCGCCTGACTCAACCACTTTTCGGCCTGCTCGAATTGTTCGGTGGCGACCGCCACCCTGGTCAAATTAAGCAGAACTCTCTGGGTTTGTTCGGAATCTGGAAAATCCTCCAGAAAAGCCCGGAGCTTTGCCGCCGCCTCATCCCATCGCGCCAGCTCGACCAATCCTTCGGCGACCAGCAGAAGAGCCCGCTCCCGCAGCTCGGGGTACTGGGATTCGGCAAGCAGCGGCTCGACCATCTCCAGCCCCCCGGCCGCATCCCCCTCCGCGACCAGGACGGCGGCCCGCCAAAAAAGCAGATTGCGCTTGTAGAAGGAGTCGTCGGTTCCCGGCGACCTTTCGTCGTAGTGGTCGAGGGCCTGTCGCGCCGCCGCCGCATCCCCGGCGGCCAGTCGCGCCCTGATCAAGAGAATAGTGGCGTCGGTAAAGTCCGGCTCGCGCGTGCCGATCTGTTCCCGATAGGCGGCGAAAAAACGGGCGGCGGCACCGTGTATGCCATCGCCGAGCGCCCGCATTCCCTTCTGCCGGTACTCGTAGCCAAGCTCGACCGCGGCGCTTTCCGGGAGCCTCGGCTCGGAGGTCTGTCCGAGCGACCGGATCGGCAGAACAAGGCATAGACAGACGACGCAGAGCAGAGGGAAGCGATACTGCACGGGCATTTTGTGGAGTCTGTTCATGATCGCCCCATTGCTGTATTCCTCATGTTTCGAGCAAGGCCAAACCAACAAGGCCGCAGTGCATGTCTCAATCTCCGAATTGCAACGGCCTCCCCGCTTTGAATGTGGTTCGCCAACTTGATCGAGCACTTCCCGCCCGCATATGGCGAGGGGAAAGTCGATATTTTTACTATATCCCGATTCATGGAAAACGCGAAAGGTTGAATCGACTAACGGGTTGCGCCCGCCGGAACCAGGTTGGCCCGCATCACCGCCCAAGCCGCCAGAACGAGAATCAGGATGATCTTGAAATAGGCGCGATAAACGGCCAGCCCCTGCAGGCCGCCATCCGCCAGCAACTTCAGAAGCCCGCCGCCAAGCACGGCTCCGGCCAGGCCGGCAATCGCGCCGGAGAGAATCTGCACCACCAGGGTGGTGCCGACCCGGCGCGAATCGTCGACCGCCTCGAGAAAATAGTGATTGAGGGCAATCATAATCCCGGTCTTGCAGGCGCCGGCGAGCAAAAACGAGAAAGCGACCGAAAAAGCCTCGAAACCGCTTGGCGCAAAGGCCCAATAGGCGGCAACCGCCGCCGACCCTCCAAGATAGATCAAAATCAGAATGCGCGGCGGATGGCGCTGGGCGAGCACCCCGTTCACCAGGGAAATCAAAACCGCTCCCAGCAGAACGATCATCGAGAAGGAAAGAGCGGCATAGTCCGAAATCAAGTAGCCGTTCTTGACCGCGATCATCATCACCGGCAGAATCAGGGAAAACGAGGCCAGACCGGCGCACCAGGCAAACAACAGAAGCCTCCGGTCGGCGTGGCCCCACATGTGGCGAGCCGATTCCCGCAGGCTGCGCCGAGCCGAAAGCCGCGGCATGGCCGACTCGGGAATGCGGGCCAGAATCGTGCTGGCATAAAGTCCGACCAGGCAGCCGATGGCGAGAATCGCCTGATAGACCCACATTCTTTCCGTATAGCGAAACCAGACAATGATCACCAGCATGGTCACCAGGTGCGAGGCATTGATGCGCATCGAACTGCCGGAAAGAAAACGGCCGCGGTCGTCAACGCTGGTCACCTCGCCGGCCAATGGCTTGTGGCCGACCGAACCGACACTGCGAAACAGGGCGAAGCCGAAGGCGCCCGTCAGAATCATTCCGCTGATCGCCGACGGCGGCAGCCAGCCTCTCAGGGAAGGGGCGGCGACCATCAGCAGAGCCGACACATAGCGCAAACCCCAGCCCAGCGCCCAGGCTCTCGCCACTCCCGTCCTGGCCGCCAGACTTTTGCCGACCACCATGAAGGGCATGGTGATATAGATAAATGACGCCATCACCGCCACCAGCGGATCCGCGAGCTGATTGCGAATCGCAAACAGGATCAGAATGCTGTCCATAAGACAGGCCACCGAGATCCCGTTCAAGGTTGAAAAGCGCAGATACAGGCGCTGCCCCCGCAGTCGTTCGGTGTCCGACAAACTGTCGGGGAGCACAGGCTCTGATTTAGTCAGAAAGGAAAGCATATAACTCATGGCGAATGATAGGCGCAGTCCCAATCCTTGTCAACCGGGTCGAAGCCCAGTTGGCGGACTCGTTCGTGCATAGCCGCCAGCGAACGATGATCCTGAACCTCGAACTGAGGTTCGCCGTCGGCTTTGTTGGCATAACCCCCGGGAGTGGTTTTCGAACCGGCCGACAGGCGAGTGACTGCCAGGGGGATCAATCGGTCGCGCAGTTCGGCGTCCTCCCGCGTCGACAGCACCAGCCCGGCATCCGGCAAAAACAGCCGCTGCGCAATCATCAATTGCACAAAGGCCCGGTCGTCGACTGGGCACGGCGGGATCAGGGCGCCGCTGGCCTGGCGCAGGCGCGGGAAAGACACGCTCACCTGCTGACGCCAATAGTTGCGCAACAGCCAGCGGGCGTGCAGGCCGACATAGAAGCCGTCGACTCGCCAGTCGGCCAGGCCGAGCAGAGCGCCGATGCCGAGAAAGGCAACCCCGGCGCGGGCCGCGCGTTCGACGCTTTCCAGCCGAAACCGGAAGTCGCGCTTCGGGCCGTCGGGATGCATCCGGCTGTAGAGGTCTGGCAGATAGGTTTCCTGGTAGAGGGTCAGGGAATCGACCCCCGCCTCGACCAGTCTTCGGTACCCCGCTTCGGCCAGGGGATATATCTCAATCGCGATCGAGGCGAAAAGCTGGCGCAGCCGCACGGTCAGTTCGGTAAAATAGTCGACTGGCACCGCCTTCCGATCCTCGCCGGAAACCAGGAGAATGTGGCGAAACCCCTGCTCGGCCAGCACCGTCGCCTCGGCCACCGCCTCGTCTATGGTCAGGCATCGGCGCTGCACGCGATTGCGGCGGTTGAAGCCGCAATAGCGACAGGAGTTCACGCAATGGTTGGAGACATACAGGGGAGCGTAGAATTGCAGGACATGGCCGAAGCGCTGTCGCGTCAGAGCGGCGGCGCGCCGCGCCATCGGTTCAAGCCGAAGGGCGGCGGCCGGCGACAGCAGGGCGGCAAAATCATGCGCCTCCGGAACCGGGCGCGCCAGCGCCCGCTCGACCGCCTGTTCGCAGTCGCTCCCCTCGAGCAAGTCCCGAACTCGTTCAGGCGGCCATTCCCGCAGCATATCGAAAAACTCAGTCATCGCAAAAAACCGGTCAGCGGACTGCTGGCCGAGGCCAGTTTCCGTTCGCCTCCGGGATCCGCGTCAAGCCCCAGCTCGGCGGCCTGCACGGCCATGGCGAAGGCTTGTGCCATAGCCACCGGATCCCCGGCCGTGGCGATCGCAGTGTTGGCCAGCACCGCGTCCGCCCCCAGCTCGATGGCGGCGGCGGCGTGCGAAGGCAGTCCCAGCCCGGCATCCACAACCACCGGCACTTGCGCCTGCTCGACAATGATCCGAATCATCTCGCGCGTTTCCAGTCCGCGATTGGTGCCGATCGGAGCGGCCAGCGGCATCACCGTCGCAGTGCCGATCTCCTCCAGCCGCCGGGCCAATACCGGGTCGGCATTGATATAGGGCATGACCACAAAGCCCTCCTTGACCAGAAGCTGCGCGGCCCGCAGGGTTTCAACCGGATCGGGCAGCAGATAGTTCGGATCCGGAGTGACTTCCAGCTTGATCCAGTCGAATCCCCCCGCCTGCCGAGCCAGTCTGGCGATGCGCACCGCCTCGTCGGCATTGCGGGCGCCGCTGGTGTTCGGCACAATCATCACCTTGTCCGGATCGAGGTGGGCGATTACCGGGTCGTCCTCGGCGGGGCGCGCCAGATCCACCCGGCGCAGCGCCACCGTCACCAGTTGGCTGCCGCAACTCTCGACCGCCTTCGCCATTTGAGCGCCGGAAGCGAACTTGCCGGTGCCGATAAACAGACGTGAGGCAAACGTCCTGCCCGCAATGATTAAAGCCTTCATTCGCCGCCACCCCCGACAAAATGCACTATCTCCACCTGCTCTCCGGCCTGCAGGCGGCGCCTTGCCCAGTCCTGACGCGGAATCACATTCTCGTCGACGGCTACCGCCAGATGCTTGGCGTCAAGCTTCAAGTCCTGCAGCAGATCCTCCATGCGGCAATCCGCCGCCACCTCCCTCGACTCGCCATTTACCGTGATTTCAATATTTTCCATAGAATATCCCAAAAAATCGTTGGCCGATTGATTTCCCGTCGCAGAGCGGCCTGCGAGAACCATATTCTGCGATTCCTCCCGCTTCCCCCCGCTCGGGGTCGATGCTTGAATCGACCAGGATCGCCGCCCAGCCCGTTTAATATAGCGGAAAAAGCCCCGACTGCGAACAGTTGCAGGATTGGGACGGGGATGAGTCCACTCGACAACAGCCAAACTACGGGCGGGAAGCGCTTGTTCATCATTTGCAATTGACGCTTCCGCTTGACCGAGGGCTTCAGGCACGCTATTGTTACGCATTACGCTCTGTTTTCGGGTTGGCTTTTTTGAACATCCCAAATATGGTCGATCAGGAGGCTGGCCGTCTTCATGTTTCAATCGTCAGCGGAACGCTTCCGTCAACTGGGTTGAGAATCTCCAAATATATTCACCATGAGGGGGAAAATGAGGCTCTTTCTCAAAACGAATGGGTTGCTAATAGTTTTTTCTTAGATTTTGTGGGTAACAGCTTGGTTTCAGGTTTCAGGTGTCAGGAGAGAACAATGGCAGAAAGCACCTATATGGCCATGCTCAAGAAATACATATCGCAAGAAACCTTGCGCCAGTATAGAGATCGCTACCAGGAATGTGTACGCATGCTCAATGGTCTGGAGAAGACG
>SLSR01000023.1 GCA_007130365.1 Lentisphaeria bacterium | reverse complement strand
CCGAAAACCAGCAAGACCGGCAAGTCCATGCCCAAGCCCAGCCTGGCGCGAGCCGCGGCTACCGTTTCTGGGCCGGATTGAGCGGCGGCCTCGATCAACGGCCGACGAACCGGAAACCCGACGATCCGCTCGCGGTCGCGACTCCCGCCCGCCTCGCGCAAGGGCAGAGACAGCAGGAGCAGCCGCGCCCTTCGACCCAGCAAACGATTGGCGCGACCGACCAGGGCGTTGCCCTCGTGCAAGTACAGAGGCCGCCGGGAAACGGTCGCGGCCAGACCAACCGGCACACTGGCGAAGCCGCCCATGCCCAGTACGCGACCGACCGAACGGCGACGCAAAATCCGCCATGCCCGCCAGACCGCCGCCATCATGCGAACCGCGAACCCGGGCCAGCCCAACACGGTTTGCGGAGTCCGCAAAGCGGGCGCCTCGACCGCCGGAACACCATGCCGTCGCGCCAGTTCCAAGTGCTGTCCGGACTGCTGTCCGCCAACCAGGAGGCAGACCGGCCCAACTTTTTTGCGGTACTCCAGAGCCACACTCAAGGCCGGGAAAAAATGCCCGCCGGTACCGCCGGCGGCAATGGCCAGTCGCGGCCCGTTTGGGACGGGAGTTTCGGCGGAGCCGGCATGGCCGGCGGCTGAAGGATCGGCTTTCATGTCTCCGGCTTGTCGGTACACTGGGGGTGCGCCCCCTCCGGCAGCGGCGGCGCCTCATGGCCGGCCCGCGGCAGATCGCCGGCCAGTTCCTGCCGCCAATGCGCCACCTCGCCGGCCGGCCCATAGACATAGATCATCACAGCCGGGGTGTCGGCAAGATTGGTAATCTGGTGAAAGACACCGGGCGGGATGTATACCGCCTGCCCGGCTTCGAGCATTCGACGCTCCTCGCCCAAGCACATTTCGGCCTGCCCCGAGACCAGGAAATAAACCTCCTCCTGCTCCTGGTTGTGCCAGGGCACCTGGCCGCCGCCGGCTTCCAGAGTGACATAGCCGAGGCTGAAGTTCTCGGTTTGAATCGGGGCGACCCCTCCGGCCAGATTCTGAGTCCGGCGGCGAGCCGGATAGACATTGCCTTTGATTTCGCGCAGATCGCTGATTTGCATGAGTCGTGAATCCTTTGTTTGAACCGATCAACCGCGCCGCTTTGCGGCGCAGCATGTTCTTTTCTCCGTATCCCCGGGTTGAAACCCGAGGCTAGCCAACCGCGCCGCTTCACGTCGGGAGCGAGGTTACCAGCCGAGAATGCGGGCGAAGATCAGAGGCGCCACGATGGTGGCGTCAGACTCGACAATGAACCTGGGCGTGTCCATCGCCAGCTTGCCCCAGGTGATCTTTTCATTGGGCACGGCGCCGGAATAGGAGCCGTAGCTGGTGGTGGAGTCACTGATCTGGCAGAAGTACGCCCACTTGCGGATCTCGCTCATTCGCATGTCCTGCTCCAGCATCGGCACCACGCAGATGGGAAAGTCGCCGGCAATGCCGCCGCCGATCTGGAAGAAGCCGATTCCCTTCGGCTCGACATTGGCCATATACCATTCGGCCAGTGCGATCATATACTCGATGCCGCCGCGCACCGTCGTCGGTCGCACTTCGCCGCGCATGCAGGCGGCCGCGAACATATTGCCCAGGGTACTGTCCTCCCAGCCCGGCACGAACAGGGGCAGATCCTTTTCCGCCGCCGCCAGCAGCCAACTGTCGCGCGGATCGATCTGATAGCTCTCCTCCAGTCTCCCCCGGCGCAGAAGTCGCATCAGAAACTGATGCGGAAAGGCGGGCTCGCCGGCCTGGTCGGCAGCCGTCCACTCCGCCAGCACCGCCTTTTCGATCCGCCGCATCGCCTCCTCTTCCGGAATGCAGGTGTCGGTAACCCGGTTGAGGTGGCGGTCGAGCAGCTCCTGCTCGTCTTGCGGAGTCAGGTCGCGCCAGTGCGGAATCCGCAGGTAGTGATCGTGCGCGACCAGGTTGAACATGTCCTCCTCCAGGTTGGCTCCGGTACAGCAGATGGCGTGAACCTTGTCCCGGCGGATCATTTCGGCCAGGGACAAGCCCAGTTCGGCCGTGCTCATGGCGCCGGCCAGGGTCATCAGCATGCGGCCGCCGTCGTCGACATGCGCCGCATAGGCGTCCGCCGCCTCGAGCAGAGCGGCCGCGTTGAAATGGCGAAAGTGACGCTCGATAAATCGAGATACCGTATTGCCGTCCGACATGCTGTGCCCCTTTTGGCTGGAATAGTGCGCCCAATTGCTTCCGATCCGTCGGATCTGTCCGACGAAGTGCCAGCCGCCTAGCCTGATTAATTCATGCGAATTCGGCCATGAGGCATTTGCGGTATGCCTATACAGCGTCATGCCTTCCGCCGCACATCTGCACCACACTGGCTTCGTGAATTATTCAGGTTAGCAGGCTTCAAACTCGTCCTTGCCAACCCCGCACTCCGGGCAGATCCAATCGTCCGGGAGATCCTCGAAGGCGGTTCCCGCGGGCACCCCGTTGTCGGGATCGCCAACCTCCGGATCGTAGACATAGCCGCACATCAGGCATTCGTATTTCTGCATAGTTCAAACCTTTCCGGCCATCCAGCCATTTTCCTTCATCCACCCCGCGATCCGTCGAACATGAATCGTCCGAAACTGCGAACCGGCAAGGTCAACAACAATTACCATAGCGACCGAGATCGGATGATCAAGCATCCTCCGGCCAGGGCTGATTGATCAGCAACTCGAAACTTAGCGGGCCGGCCTGCTCCCGCAAGCTTTGAACTCGCATTCGGGTACGCTCGCCGGCAAACTCGACCTCGAGACGGGCGGCGCTGTCCACGCCCCGCCGATAGGCGAAGGTGGTTCCATCGTCCGCCAGGTAGTCGAATTGCGCAATGGCGCGATAGTCCGGCGACGCAAAGGCATGCAACTGCACCTGCCGCAGCATGGCCGGCGCCAGCCCGGTTCGCGGCACCTGCCCGAGCATGGGCAAAACCGCCCCTTCGCGAACGAACAGCGGCGTGGTCGCGGTCTGCCGCCGCACCGAAACCGTCTGCCCGCCGTCCAGCCAGGCACCGGTCCATGGGTCGAACCACCGGTCCGGCCCGGGCAGGATCACCTGGCGAACCCGACTTTTTTCGTCGACGAACGGCGCCTGCATGATCGACGGGCCGACCATAAACTGATCGTCGATCCGATCCAGCGGCAAGTCCGGCCCGTCCGCGAACTCATAGAACAGAGGGCGAAGAATCGGGTCGCCCTGGCTTTCGTGGATCACGAACAACTGATAGAGATAGGGGATCAGCCGATAGCGCAGAGCGATGAACCGCCGGATCACGGCCATGCTTTCCCGGCCATGAGTCCAAGGCTCCTTGCGGGCAGACCCCCGATCCGAGTGATTGCGGAAGAAGGGGAAGAGAAAGCCCGCCTTGTACCAATCGCGCGCCAGGCCGGGAGTCGGGTTGCCGGCGAAGCCGGTCACGTCCGGCCCGCAGAACGGAATTCCGGAAAGCGACAGATTCAGGCACATCGGGATCGACTGCCGCAGGTGGAAGTAGTTGGAGCAATTGTCGCCGGTCCAGATCGCGCAATAGCGACTGCTTGAGGTGAAGCCGCTGCGACTGACCAGAAACGGCCGCCGCTCCGGATCGTGGCGGACAAAGCCCTCGCAGGTGGCCTTCTGCATGCCCAGGGCGTATTGATTGTGGTAGCTGCCGTGCGGTTTGCGGCCGTGGTCGAAGCGCATCTCGTCGAGCGCCGAGCTGCCGGTCGAGGGGTCGTTCATGTCAAGCCAGAAGCCGTCGAGTCCGGACTTTTCGAGAAACTTGGCCGTCCACTCGGCCCACCAGGCGCGGGCTTCGGGCAGGGAGAAATCGGGAAAGGCCGTGGCTCCCGGCCAGACGAAGCCGACATACTGCCCACCCTCGCGATTGCGGCAGAAGACATCGTCCCGGCAGCCACTTTCGTAGACCGGATATCCCGGCTCGACCTTGACGCCGGGGTCGAGAATCGCCAGGCAGTGCCGCCCCTCATTCTGCAGGGCGGCGAATTCCTCTTTCGGGTTGTCGAACTGATCCGGACTGAAAGTGAACACCTTGTAGCGTTCCATATAGTCGATGTCGAGCCACAGGCCGTCGGTCGGAATATTGTGCTCGAGATATTTGTCGTGCACCGCCTTAAGATCGCGAGCCGAATCATACCCCCAGCGGCACTGCTGATGCCCGAGCGCCCAGAGCGGCGGCCGGTGATGGGGGCCGCACAAGCGCTGCAGCTTGCGGGTCAGCCCGGCCAGGCTGGGGCCGTAGAGGACATAGAGAGTCGGACGGCCGTCGGTCGAGCCCAGCATGAAGTAATCCTCCCGCGCCACAGCCTTCATCTGTTCGACATTTTCCTGAGCCTTGATGCTGACGAAGACATCGTACGGGTTGTCGACCAGAATGCCGCAGTAGACATTTCCGCGCTTGACGATCAGGTAGGGAATGCTGACATACATCGGGTCGGTAGCTGCTTCGCGTATCTGAGACCAGTGGAAATCGGCAAAGACATCGGTGTTCCAGAACTTGCTGCGCACGCCGGTCTTTTCGAAGCCATTGTTCTTCTCGCCCAACCCGTAGAATCGCATATCCGGGCTATGGGTGAAGCAAAACATCCATTTGTTGCCGCAAACCCCGAACTTGCGCCCGGCCAGACTGCGCAGCAATGTTTGGTCGCCGACCGTCAGCATCAGGCGTTCATCCCGAACCCGCAACTCGGCCGCGCTCTCGCGGCCGGCAAAATCCGCCGCGTCCAGCTCGGCCTGGCTGTCGGTGGTTGCCCAGCGATCGTCCGCCACGGTCACCCTGAAGACATCGTCCCCCAGGTTCTCCGCCTGGAAATCGAAATCGCGGTCGAAGACAAAATTGCTCGGATGATCATACTTTTTGAAATACATGGCACGCCTTTTTTACTTTACTTGGGCAAATGATTGACCATATGGACCGGGCTGACGGGACATCGTGGCGGCTGGGCTTCTACCCCGCTACATTTCCGAGACTCGGTCAGCCCACGCGTACAGGTCGGCCAGGCCGACGGTCAAAGATTCCCGGATGAATTTACGCACCGCCGGGTGCGCCAGGCTCAAGTCGGCCAGCTCCCGCTTGATTTCGCCGGTGTCGAGGATGGCCGCGACCTGTCCGACAGGCCCGCAAAGCACCCGCAAGTCCAGGCCGGGCCAGGCCAGGACAGCCGACAGCGCGGTCTCCGCCAGGCTTCCCAGCGGGCGCGCGTCGATGTGCGACATGTCAATGCGCCCCCGCACCTCGGCTCCGCCCTGCCGACGGTTGCGCGCGACCAGGTCGCCGCCGGTCGCGGCCGCCGACTCGCGCAGCAGGGCCAATCCCAGACCGACCGGCCGCTCGCTCCGCGTAGTGCGAAAAGGATCCGTCGGATTTTCCAGAATGGCCGCCGGAAACCCCGGGCCATCGTCCGTCAGCGCAAACTCCAGCCAGGTTCCGGCGTAGGACAGAACCACCTCCACCGCTCCTGCTCCGGCCTTGGCCGAGTTCTCCAGCAAGTCCAATAGATGAAGGGAGAAGTCCTGCATGGCGCCCGGTGGCTGACAGTGTGTGTTTTTGACCTAATTGACCAGATTGCCCCGTCCGGCCAAATGCAATCGCCAACCGCCCTCGGCCCGCGGATGAATAAACCGGATCGGCAGGGCGTCAATATAAACACGAACGAGAACAAAGCAAAAGGAAAAGCGAACCCAAAACCCAAGGAGACAGAAAGATGAAAAGCCATCGTCACAGCAAGAGAATCGCGGCCGGAATCCTTTGCGCAAGTCTGCTCGGCGCGACCCTTGCGCCGCCGGCCGCCCGGGCCGGACAAAAGGAATGGGCCACCGTCGGCAAGGTGTTGACCGGCGTGGTCGCCGCCAGCGTGCTGCACCATGCGCTGCTGCCACCCCCGCCGCCGCCGGCCTTGTCGAGAGTCGAGATCCGATACCATTCCCCGGCGCCGGTCGTGGTGCGGGAGCGGATTGTGGTGCGGACTCCGCAGCGGGCCGAAGTCCGCCATGGCCATTCGCGGACGTCACGGCATCATTATCGCGACTATGGCCACCGTCGTGATTCGCGGTCGAGAGGCTATCGGACGCCAAGCTCGCACTCTCACCGCGGCTATCGGCCGGCGCCAGGCCGGGCGCCGATCATCCGCCACTACGGATCCTCGCGGCGGCTGATGCAGCCGGCGGTGCGCGGACATGTCGCCTATGTCCAGCACTACCGCAACGGGGTCTGGGTTACGATCAGCAGCCATCCCAGCATCTGGTAGAGCTGCGACACTGAAGGCGGGGGACGAAGTCAAACCGACAAAGTCCCCCGCCTTGGTTTTTCCCTCCGCATTCCTGTCTCCCTCCAGCCAGCTCGGCTGACCATGCTGACCTGGCTGGCCTGATTGACTTTATCCGCTCCGCCCGACCTGTCCAGCCTGCCTGCCCCCAAATTGATCCATGCCCGAATTGCCGGGCAACGACTTGCAATTGTCCCGGTTCACTATACGTTTTGCCATTGCCCGCTTCAATCTCGCGGGCAAGCCATGGCGGTCGGCCGAATCGCGACCGCCCCCAAAAAACAATCTTAAGGAGGCAGTTGCGATGTTCAAATCAAACAGGGAACGAAGCAGTCGACTCTTCTTGGTCTGCCTGGCCTATTGTTCCATCCTGGCTCCGATTCTCGCCCGGGCCGCCACCGTCGACCGGGTTCTCTTCGTCATGCCCTATGGCGAAGCGATCTCGGAAACCTATCTGCGATCGCAGATCAATCTTGCGGCCGGGGTTCAATTTACGCCGGAGCGATTGTCCGACGACATTCAACGGCTGTACGACACCGGCATCATTGCCGACCTCGAGGCGGAAGTCGAACCCAGCCAGGAAGGCCGGGTGAACGTTCGCTTCCGGGTTCAGCCGACGGCGGAAATCTCCGACATTGAAATCGTCGGCAATCGGCAAGTGAAATCCTCGCGCCTGCTTGCCCAACTGGAGCTTGAAAGCGGCCAGCGACTGAATACCGGGCTGCTGACCGAGGGGCGGAACCAGATGCGCCAGCTCTACCGGGATCGCGGATTCCACCAGGCGCAGGTGGAAATCCGGCAGATCGCCGAAGACGACGGTCGGGTTCGGCTGCGGGTGGAGATTGACGAGGAAAGCCGGCACAAGATCCGGCGCACCTCCTTTGTCGGCAACCAGGCCTATTCGGATCGTCGCCTGCGCCGCAACATCCGTTCGCGCCGCAATCTCTGGGCCTACCTGTTCCGCACCGGCTTCCTGTCCGCCGAACAATTGGAGCGCGACCGCGAGAGCTTGCGGGAGCTCTATCACGACCTGGGCTATCTCGACTTCGAAATCGAGCGGGTCGAGAGGGAGTACAGCGCCAACGACAAATGGGTGGATCTGACCTTCCACCTGCGGGAAGGCGCGCCCTATGAAGTCGAGAATGTCGAAGTCGTCGGCAACCAGGAGTTTCCGGACCAGGATCTGGAAGCCGGTCTGAGCTTGCGGGAAAGCATGGTATACAGCCTGAGCGCCCAGCGGCGCGACCTGGAATGGATGCGCGGCCTCTACAATCAGCGCGGTTTTCTCGACTCGCGCATCATGCCCAGGCTGGATCAGAACGCGGACGACCAGACCGTACAAGTGGAGTACAGCATAGTCGAGGGACAGTCGGCGCGCATCCGCGACATCTTCATTGTCGGCAACGTCATCACCCAGGATCGGGTATTGCGGCGCGAAGTCGCCCTGCAACCCGGCGACCTGGCCGACGGCCGCCAGATTGAAGCCACGCGCTCTCGCCTGAGCAACCTGCAGTACTTCGAAACCGTGCGGGTAACTCCGCTGCCAACCGAGCGGGAGGATGAAAAGGATCTGGAAATTGCGGTCGAGGAAAGAATGACCGGCCGCTGGGGAATCGGCGGCGGGGTCTCCAGCGACACCGGACTTTTCGGCTTCTTCGAGGTGCAGGACACCAACTTCGACATCTCCAAGCTCTTCCGCTTCCGGGACTGGCCTCCCAAGGGGGCGGGTCAGCGAGCCAGTCTTCGGGCCAATCTCGGAACCGACGTCAACGAATTCGTCATCTCGTTTGTCGAGCCCTGGCTGCTGGGCTATCGTCTGCGTCTGCAAACCGATCTGCACATGCGCACCTTCGACCAGAGCGAATACGACGAGGAACGCCTCGGCGGCTCGGTCGGTCTGACCCGCATGGTCTCGCTCGGCCCCGACCGGCAGGGGCGCCGCCCCTGGTGGCGCGGCGACTGGCGGCAGAGCGCCGGTCTCCGACTGGAGCAGGTCAAGCTGACCGGCTTCTCGGCCGGCGCCAGTCCGGAGCTGCTCGCCGAGGAAGGTTCCTACACGGTCAGCGCGGTCAATTTCGGCCTGAGCCGCGACACTCGCGACAGCTTCACCCTGCCGACCAGCGGCTCCACCCTGGGGATCAACCTGGAAGTGCAGAGCGAAATCCTCGGCGCCTACAGCAACCTCTACAAGCTCGATCTGCGAGGCAGCCACTATCTGGCGCTCGAAAGATCGCCCTGGCTCGACCGGATGCCGGTGCTCGGAGATTCGATTCTCAAACTGAGCGGGGAAATCGGCAATGTCGAGAGCATTTCCGGCGACGATCCGGCGATCTTCGACCGCTACTTCGCGGGCGGCCAGTATTCGTTCCGCGGCTTTCGCTACCGCAAGGTCAGTCCGGCCGACATCAACGGCGATCCGGTCGGCGGCCGCTCGCGGCTCCTGGGCACGGTCGAGGTGATGTATCCCATGCACGAGACCGTCTGGATCAGCCTGTTCTGTGATTTCGGCAATGCCTGGCGCGGCTCCTGGGACTGGGATCCGGCCGACCTGAACAGCAGCGTCGGCATCGGCCTGCAACTGGACTTGCGGGTGATCCCGATCCGGATCGACTATGGCCATCCGATCATCACCCGGCAGGAGCACTTGAAGAAAAGCGGCGAACTGCACTTCAGCCTGGGTCGCTCGTTCTGAGCCGGAGAGGATCAGACTGATCGACACGGTCAGGCTGATGCCCGAATCATCCACAAGCCAAGTTTGCCGCCGCCGGAGCAAACCTGGCATTGTCCGGTTGACCAGATGGCCGGATGACCCGATGCCCAAAGTGACGCGGTCTGGCATGCCCTCGCCTCCAGTCACTTGGGCATTTGGTCGTCTGGCCAACGACCCCCGGAACTTGGGAACCCACAAAAACCACATGGCCCAATTCGCATGAACAGTCAGACTACGAGCAGGTAGATGAAAATACTCAGCAGATACATTGCGAAGTCTCTGGTTTTCCAGACTGCGATGGCCATCCTGATCCTCACTTTTGTCATGGTTTCGGCTCAGTTGTTCCAGGCCTTCGACATGCTGGCCCGGGGACTCCCGATATCCACGATCGGACGTTTCATTCTCCTTGTCACCCCCTATATGCTGCAGTTCACCATCCCAATGGCCATGCTCTGCGCCATTGTCCTGGTTTTCAGCCGGTTCTCCGCCGACAACGAAATCACCGCCATGCGAGCCAGCGGCATCAGCCTGTGGCAAATCATCGCGCCGGCTCTCGGCATGGCCGTGGTGCTCAGCGCGCTCTGCCTCTATCTCCAGCTCGAGGTCGCCCCCGAATTCAACTACCGGGCCACCGAGATGCGGCGCACGGAAGCGGTGCGGGCTCCGCTGGCCTTTCTCGAACCCGGTCGGCACATTGAATTCCCGGGCTACATTATCTATGTCGGCGGCCGGCGGCAGAAAGCCATTTCGGCAGTGCAGATCTATGAACTCGACGACAATGGCCGCCTGGTCAAGGACATCGCCGCCCGACGCGGCGAAATACGGGTCGACGAGCAGGCTGGAATCATCGAAATGAGCCTGGAAGACGCCATGGTCGCCGATCTCAAGGAGGGGCGGCGGCCGGTACATATCGGCAACCGCGAAATGCATTTCCCCCTGGACTACGCCCGCGAGCTGAACCAGGCTCGTCTCGGTCGCCGCATCAAGCACATGAACGTGCCGATGCTGTTCAGCCACATCTACATCTACAACCGGCGCGGGATGAAGACCACGCCGCTGTACATCGAGCTGCACAACCGTCTGTCGATGGGGCTTTCCCCGATCGCCTTTCTGCTGATCGGCATTCCCTTCGGCATTCGCACCCGGCGCACCGAGACTTCGATCGGACTTTTGATCAGCATTTCACTGGCCATGTTCTTCTATGTCTTCGTAGTGCTCTCCAGGAGCCTGGAAAACCGGCCGCAGTACCATCCGGAACTTCTGGTCTGGATTCCCAACCTACTCTACCAGATCGGCGGTCTGCTGGCTCTGCGCCGCATCGAGCGACGCTGACCAAACCAACACGACTGAAAAGCCCACATGCAACCCAGCCAATATATTCGCAACTTTGCCATCATCGCCCACATCGACCACGGCAAATCGACCCTGGCCGACCGTTTGCTGCTGCAGACCAAGACCGTGGACACGCGCAAGTTCCAGGATCAGCTTCTGGACAGCATGGATCTGGAGCGCGAACGCGGAATCACGATCAAGTCGCATCCGGTGCGCATGTTCCACCGCGACCCGGACGGCACGGAGTACCAGTTGAATCTGATCGACACCCCGGGGCATGTCGATTTTTCCTACGAAGTCAGTCGCAGCCTGGCCGCCTGCGAAGGTGCTCTGCTGATTATCGACGCGGCCCAGGGCGTGCAGGCGCAGACCATGGCCAACGTCAACCTGGCCTTGCGCCAGAATCTGGCGATCATCCCGGTGATCAACAAGATCGACCTGCCGGCGGCGGATGTCGGCACCTGCCTGGAACAGCTTGAGGAAATTCTGACGATCCCGGCCGAGGAAGCGATTCTGGCCAGCGCCAAGGAGGACATCGGGATCGCCGAAATCCTCGCGGCGATCATCGCCCGGATACCCCCGCCCGAACACAACCCGCAAGGCGAAACCCAGGCTCTTGTCTTCGACTCGGTCTACAATCCCTACCGCGGTGTGATCGCCTACCTGCGCGTGTTCAACGGCTCGCTCCAGCCCGGCATGCAGGTTCGCCTGATGAACAACTCGAAAGTGTCCGAGGTCAAGGAGTGCGGCTATTTCACCCCGTCGATGATTCCCGGGGAAAAGCTGCAGGCCGGCGAAGTCGGCTACCTGATCACCGCGCTCAAGGATCCGAACGAAATCATGATCGGCGACACCCTCACCGACAACAGTCGCCCCTGCCCGCGTCCGCTGCCCGGCTTCAAGCAGATTCAACCCATGGTATTCAGCGGCATCTACCCGGTCGACGGCCGCGACTATGAAAACCTCAAGTTCAGCATTTCCAAGCTGCAGTTGAACGATGCCGCCTTCACCGCCCAGGCGGAAAACTCGGTCGCCCTCGGAGCCGGCTTCCGCTGCGGCTTTTTGGGACTGCTGCACATGGAAATCATTCAGGAGCGGTTGTCGCGGGAATACGACATGGACGTGATCCTTACCTATCCCAGCGTGGTCTATCATGTCTACCTGAAAAGCGGCGAGATGCTGAAGATCGACAACCCGATCCACCTGCCCGACGCCTCGGGCATCGACCATATCGAGGAGCCGATCATCGCCGGCCGCATCATCACCCCCACCGACTATCTCGGCGCGGTCATGAACCTGGTGCTGGAGCGCCGCGGCGAATGCACCGGAACCCACAACGTCGACCATCGCCACGTGATGATCGCCGCGACCATTCCCCTGCACGAAATCATCGTCGAATTCTACGACAAGCTCAAGACCATAACCCGCGGCTACGGCAGCCTGGACTACGAGCCGGCCGGCTATCGCGCCGACGACATGGTGCGTCTGGAAATGCTGGTCAACGGCGAACCGGTCGACGCCTTCTCCTCGATCGTCCACCGCAGCCATGCCGCCAGTCGCGGCCGCATGATCGCCGAACGGCTCAAGGAGGTGATCCCGCAGCAGATGTTCCAGATCGCCCTGCAGGCGGCGGTCGGCGGCAAGGTGGTGGCCCGGGAGAACATCCGGGCGCTCCGCAAAAACGTCACCGCCAAGTGCTACGGCGGCGACATCACGCGCAAACGCAAGCTCCTGGAGAAACAGAAGGAGGGCAAGAAGAAGATGAAGAACATCGGCTCCGTCGAGATTCCCCAGGAAGCATTCGTGGCCGTACTCAAGGCCAAGGACTCATGACCGCCCGACTGCTCTTTTTCATTCTGCTCGAACTGCTGCTGCTCTACGCCCTGTTCGGCAACTGGCTGGTCCGGCGGCTGGCGCCGTCCCGCCGCCGCCTGCGCTGGCTCTGTCGCGACTATGCCAAACACCTGGCCAGAATCGTCCGGCACGACCGCGACCTGCTGCCGCCGGATCAGGCCAAAAGGCTGCGCGAAGTCCGCGATCAGGCGCTGGCGCTCAGTCGCGACCGGCAACTGGGCGAAGCCGATCTGCGCCTGCACATGCAGAGCATCGAGAAAAATGGTGAAGGCCTGCTTTCCTACCGCCATACCGGCAACGCCTGGCTGCGTGAAACCATGGAGGTGGCGGTGGTGGCACTGGCCTTGGCCTTCGGCTTTCGCGCCCTCTTTCTGCAGCCGTTCAAAATCCCCACCGGCAGCATGGAGCCCACCCTCTACGGCATTCACTTCACCCCCGTGGAGTCGATGGAAATGCCGAGCCTGCCCCGCCGCGCCTTCGATTTCCTGCACTTCTCCAATCGCTATGTCAACCAGGTGGTTCAGCGATCCGGCCACTACGAAGGGGCGCGGCCGGGGCGCGGCCTGCCCGGGTTCGCCACCACCGTCGTGCGCATTGCCGGAATCGACTACCGGCTGCCCGGCGACCTCGAAGCCGTGCATAAGCAGGTGCCGGCGATTCGCGAGTTCGCAGTCAACTACGCTGGATACCGCGGCGGCCATTTGGCGGAAAGCCCGCCGCCGCCCCGCTTCCAGGCCGGCGACGTCCTGGCCCGCGGCTACCTGCGCTCCGGCGACCATGTCTTCGTCAACCGGCTCAGGCAGAACTTCGGCGACCTCGACCGCGGCGATATTGTAGTCTTTCTGACCGACAACCTGCGCGACGGCGAGGGCAACCCCCTGCGCGGCCGCTTCTTCATCAAACGTTTGGTCGGTCTGCCCGGCGACCAGATCATGGTCGACCATCGCCGCCGACTTTATGTGAAACCGCCCGACCAGGAAGCGTTCGCCCTGGTCGACGGCGACTTCGCCCCCGCCTTCGACCGCATCTACAGCGGCCTCGGCGGCTACCACGGCTACGTTCCCGCCATGCCGCGCGCCAAGCATCTGCTGGACACCCCCTACACCGTACCCGACGATCATTATTTCATGCTCGGCGACAATAGCGCCCACAGCCAGGACAGCCGCTACTGGGGCGCCGTGCCGCGAGCCAACGTCGTCGGGCGGGCCACCATCGCCTGGTGGCCGCTGTCGCGCCGCTGGGGTCTGATCGACCAGGCCGAGCCGGAACCCTTCCCCAGCCGCGAAAAAATGCCCACCGGCCAGGTCGAATAAACTCATCGGCGGGCTGGAAGCCCGCACCCAAGCCTGCACACTTCGCCCCGCACTGCGCAATTTGTGGAGAATCGATTGACAAACCGTCGGATCGGGCTATGTTCTGCCTGGTTTTTCCGGGTTTTTCCGGAACCTGTTTGCACCCAAACCCCCTTTTCCCGTTTTGAGTTCGCTCGAAACGGGGTCGCTTTTTAACAACCTGCAAAGCGAGATTGCCACCGTGACACAAGAATTGGAAGCTCTCCTCGAAAAAATCAAGGAGGACGGCGTCGACAAGGCCCGGGCCGAAGGCGACAAGATTGTCAAGGAAGCCCGGGCGAAAGCCGAAACCATCGTCGAAGATGCCCGTTCGAAGGCGGAAAAGATCGTCTCGGAGGCGGAGGAGGAAGCCGGCCTCCTGGTGCGCAAAGGCGAAGAGTCGCTGCGCCAGTCCGGCCGCAACATCATGCTTTCCATGCGTCAGCAGTTGCAGGAGCGAATGGTCGCCGTGGTGCGCGCCTGCCTGCGGGCCGACACCGACGCCAAGGCCTTTGCCCAGGCGATCGCAAATGCGGTGGCTCAGCAACTGAAGGGAAAAGAAGGCGGCGACCTCGAGGTGCTGGTCTCGAGGCAGGACGGGAAAGCCATGCGCGAACATCTGCTGGCCGCCCTCGGCAAAGACCTGAAGAAGGAGCCGGCGATCACCCCCACCGAACATATCGAAAGCGGCTTCCAACTGCGCTTTGAAAAAGACGACGTCCTCTACGACTTCTCCGACCGCGCCCTGGCCGAAACCCTGGCCGACTTCCTCAGCCCGCGCCTGAATGAAATCCTCGCAAAGTCTTCCGAACAAAAGACAGGGGACAAGAAGCAGAAGACGGAAGAATCGCAGGCCCAGGAAGACAAAAAGAAAAAGCGGAAATAGACCGTGTCCCTCGACAACTACTATTTTCTGATCGCCTCGCTGCCCGCGCTTGCGCTGGAACGGCCGCCCAACCTTGACTCGACCGCCTTTTTCGAACGCTGCCGCAGTCAGCTTTCGCCGCGCCGCTATCGCCAGCTTGAAAACTGCGGGCCGACTCCGAACGGCTCCGCCGCGACCGCCGCGGAGGCACAATGGCAGGCCTGGGAAACCTACCTGCGCAATCTGCTGATCCTGCGCCGGGTCCACCACAGCGGCCATGAGCAGGCGCAGAAATGGCTGCGCCACGACGACGATGTCTTTCCCGGCATCGTCCGCCAGGTGGAGGAGGCGATTACCGAAGACAATCCACTGGAACGGGAGCGGGCGCTCGACCGGATGCGCTGGCAGCAATTGAACCATCTCGCGGTCAGGCACGAATTCGACTTCGAGGCTCTGCAACTGTATCGCATCCGCCTGGCTCTGGCCGAAAAATGGCGCGAGCACGACCGGGAAGCCGGTCGGCAGGCGCTGGCCGAGCTGACCGACCGACTGCTTGAGCAGGCTCGGGAAAAAGCAGCGGACATATAAAAAGGCACGGAACATGGCTAAAAGCTACAAAACGGGAACGGTGACCGGGGTCAACGGCAATCTGGTTACTGTGGAATTCGACTCGCAGGTGATTCAGAACGAAGTGGCCTATGTGCTGGTCGGAGAAATGCGCCTGAAGAGCGAAGTGATCCGAGTGCGCGACACGGTCGCCGACCTGCAGGTGTTCGAAAACACCGGCGGCGTCAAGATCGGATTCCCGGTCGAGTTCACCGGCGAACTGCTCTCCGTGCAGCTCGGCCCCGGCCTTCTGACCATGGTCTACGACGGCCTGCAAAACCCCCTGCCCGAGCTGGCCGAGCAGAGCGGCTTCTTTCTGCAGCGCGGGCTCTACTGCGAACCTTTGGACAGCGACCGGAAGTGGGAGTTCACGCCCGCCGCCACAGCGGGCGACGAACTGAGCGCCGGCGACACCATCGGCACGGTGCCCGAAAGCATGTTCGAGCACCGCATCATGCTGCCCTTCTCCTGGACCGGCAAGTGGCAGGTGGCGGAGATCGCGAACAAGGGCGAGATGACCATCCGGGACCCCGTGGCCAAAGTCCGGCGGGACAACGAGGAACGTGAGGTGACCATGGTCCAGAGCTGGCCGGTGCGGGTTCCGATCGAGACCTACCAGGAAAAACTGCTGCCCAGCGAGCCGCTGGTCACCCAGCAACGGATCGTCGACACCTTCTTCCCGATCGCCAAGGGCGGCAGCTTCTGCACCCCCGGCCCCTTCGGCGCCGGCAAAACCGTGCTGCAGCATGCGATCAGCCAGTATTCGCAGGTCGACGTGGTGGTGGTCGCGGCCTGCGGCGAGCGCGCCGGCGAAGTGGTTGAAATTCTGCGCGAATACCCGGAGCTGAAGGATCCCCGCACCGGCCGCCATCTGATCGACCGCACGATCATCATCTGCAACACCAGCTCGATGCCGGTGGCCGCCCGCGAAGCCTCGATCTACACCTCGGTGACTTTGGCCGAATACTATCGGCAGATGGGATTGAACGTGCTGCTGCTGGCCGACTCCACCTCGCGCTGGGCGCAGGCTCTGCGCGAAATGTCCGGGCGGCTTGAGGAGATTCCGGGCGAGGAAGCCTTCCCCGCCTATCTCGAATCGCTGATCGCCGGGTTCTACGAGCGGGCCGGCCTGGTGCGCTTGTTCGACGGCTCGACCGGTTCGGTGACCATCGGCGGCGCGGTCAGTCCGGCCGGCGGCAACTTCGAGGAACCGGTCACCCAGGCCACCCTGAAGGTGGTCGGCTGCTTTCTCGGGCTCTCCCGCGACCGCGCCAACGCCCGGCGCTTCCCCTCGATCCACCCTCTGGAAAGCTGGAGCAAGTATCCCCCGATCGTCGATCCCGGGCAAGTCGAGAAAGTCCGGCGCATGCTGCGGCGCGGCAACGAGATCAGCCAGATGATGAAAGTGGTCGGCGAGGAAGGCACGCCGACCGCCGACTTCGTGGTCTATCTCAAGGGCGAGATGCTCGACGCCGTCTATTTGCAGCAGAACACCTTCGACCAGGTCGACGCCGCGACCAGCGACGAGCGCCAGCGCCACTGCTTCGCCAAGGTCATGCAGGCGATGGACGCCGAATTCGAATTCAAGGACAAAAGCGAAGCCCGCAAGTTCTTCAACCAGTTGCGCCAGGTGTTCATCGACTGGAACTACGCCGCCCCCGACAGCGACGAGTTTGCCGAGATCGAGAAGAAAATCGACGAAATGCTGAACGGACAGAACCAATGAAAAAAGTCTACCATCGGATTATTCAGATCAGCGGCAACGTCATCTCCGTCGATGCCGAGGATGTGGCCTACAACACGCTGGCCGAAGTGACCACCGGCGACCAGGTCTCGCTGGCCCAGGTGATTCGGCTCGACCGCCAGCGGGTCTACCTGCAAGTGTTCGCCGGCAGCCGCGGCATCTCGACCGACAGCCAGGTCAGATTTCTCGGCAAGCCAATGCAGGTGTCGGCTTCGGAGGACATCCTCGGCCGCATCTTCACCGGCAGCGGCGCCCCGCGCGACAAGGGGCCGCGCCTGCAGGATCAGATGATCGACATCGGCGGCATGTCGGTGAATCCGTCCCGGCGCATCATCCCGCGCAACATGATTCGCACCGGCCTGCCCATGATCGACGTCTTCAACAGCCTGGTCGAGAGTCAGAAGCTGCCGATCTTCTCGTCGGCCGGCGAACCCTACAACCAACTGCTGGCCCGGATCGCCATGCAGGCCGAGGTCGACGTCATCATGATCGGCGGCATGGGACTGAAGAACGACGACTACCTGTTCTTCCGCAACATCCTGGAGGAGAAGGGCGCCCTCACCCGCTCGGTGATGTTCATCCACACCGCCTCCGATCCGGTGGTCGAATGCCTGCTGGTGCCGGACATGACCCTGGCGGTGGCCGAAAACTATGCCACCAACGGCAAGCGCGTTCTGGTTCTGCTCACCGACATGACCAGTTTCTGCGACGCCCTCAAGGAAATCGCCATCACCATGGAGCAGATCCCGTCCAACCGCGGCTACCCCGGCGACCTCTACAGCCAGCTCGCGGCCCGCTACGAAAAGGCGGTCGACTTCGAGGGCGCCGGCTCGATCACCATCCTGGCCGTCACCACCATGCCCGGCGACGACGTCACCCACCCGGTTCCCGACAATACCGGCTATATCACCGAAGGCCAATACTATCTGACCAACGGCCGCATCGACCCCTTCGGCTCGCTCAGTCGGCTTAAGCAACTGGTCAACGCCGACACCCGCGACGATCATCGGGCGGTCATGGACAACATGATTCGACTCTACGCCGACTACCGGGAGTCGCAGGAGAAGCGGTCGATGGGCTTCCGGATGAGCGACTGGGAC
This sequence comes from Lentisphaeria bacterium, assembly GCA_007130365.1. Taxonomy (GTDB): domain Bacteria; phylum Verrucomicrobiota; class Lentisphaeria; order Oligosphaerales; family PUNB01; genus SLSR01. The sequence goes on along the minus strand of SLSR01000023.1, from coordinate 10,548 downwards.
CACAAGCTGCTGAAGTACGGCGAGAAATTCGAGGCAACCATGATGGATCTGAGCGTCAACATCCCGCTCGAAGAAGCTCTGGATCAGGGCTGGAGCCTCCTGGCCGAGTGCTTCGAAGCCTCGGAAGTGGGACTGAAAAGCGAGCTGATCAAAAAATTCTGGCCAAAGCCGGAAGACGCCGGCCAAAAGACCGGGAAAGCCCAGGAAGAAGAAGCCGAATAACCACCGCCGAACCCCTATTCCATGGCCAAGATCAAGCTAACCAAGAACGAACTGAAGGCGCAGCGCGACGCGCTCAAGCGCTTTTCGCGCTACCTGCCGACGTTGCAGCTGAAGAAACAGCAGCTGCAAATGGAGGCGCAGCGCATTCGCGGCGAATACCTTGCCCTGGAACGGGAGGCCGAGCAATACACCGGGCAAGTCGACGACTGGATTCAACTGCTCGACCAGGGGTCGGCCGCGCGCCTCGGCGAAATCCTCGAAGTCGAAGAGCTGGTCACCGACACCCGCAATGTCGCCGGGGTCGACGTGCCGGTGTTCGAGGAGCTGCGCTTTCGCCAGCAACCCTTCGACCTGTTCCTCGAACCGCTGTGGTACGACGATGTGATCAAGGCGGCCCGGCAAATTGTCGAGCACCGGATTCGCCTGCAAATCCTCGACCGCCAGCGCCAGGCGATTGAAGACGAGCTGCTGACCACCACCCAGCGGGTCAACCTGTTCGAAAAGGTCAAGATTCCGGAAGCCCGGGAGAACATTCGCAGGATTCAAATCTTTCTGGGCGACGAACAGACCGCGGCGGTCGGCCGGGCCAAGATCGCCAAACGCAAAACCCAGGAACTGGAAACGGTCTGACTGCGATGATCGAGAAAATGAAACATATCTCCGTGGTTTGCCGCAGTCAGGAGCGGTCTTCGACCCTCGACCGCCTGGGCGAACTGGGAATCGTCCACGTGGTCGATGTGCGGCCGCCGCAGTCCGACGAGCTGGAGCGCTTGCAGAGCCAGCGGTCGCGAGTCGAGGACGCGCTTAAGAACCTGCCGCAAACCGAAGGCGCAGACGACTCCGGAAAACCGGTCGCCAACGGCGATCCGGTTCGCCTGACCGAGCAGGTCGTCGAACTGCTCGATGAACTTGAAATCGCCGAAGAGAACGAAGCCCACTGGCGCGGCATCCGCGAGAAGATAAAGCCCTGGGGCGGATTTCCGAAGCCGCTGCTCAACCACTTGCAGGCCGGCGGCCTGCAAGTGCGGCTGCTGCAGATGCCGATCAAAGGCCAGTCGCCGGACTGGCCGGAAGCGGTTCTGCTCGAGGAAATCAACCGCGACCGACAACACCGCTACCTGCTGCTGGTCGCCCCCCCCGAAGTCGAGCTGCCGGCAGATCCGGCCGGCCTGCCCCTGCCCGAAGAGACCGACCTGCAAGCCATCGACCAACAGATCCGGAAGGCGGTCGAGAGGGAAAGTCAACTGCGGCGGCAGGCGCAGGAGCTGGCGGCCGAAGCGATTCCGGTTCTCAAGCAATATCTGAAGCGACTGGACAGCCGGATCGAGTTCGCCCGCGCCCGCGCCGGCATGGGCGAGGCCGAGGCGGTATGCTACCTCCAGGGCTATATCCCGGCCGCCAGCCAACAGCAGTTGCAGGAGGCCGCCCGCCAACACGGCTGGGGCGTGCTGATCCAGGCTCCGGGCAAGGACGACACGCGGGTTCCGACCAAGATCAGGCTGGCTCGCTGGGTCGAGCCGATCCGACTGGTCTTTCAAACCATGGGGATCGTGCCGGGCTACCGGGAAATCGACATCAGCGCCTGGTTCATGGTCTTTCTCTCGATCTTCTTCGCCCTCCTGTTCGGGGACGCCGGCTACGGCGGTCTTTTTCTGATCGCCACCCTGGCTTTGCGCAAGGCATTCCCCAAAGCGCCCTCCCAGCCCTTCTGGCTGTTCGGCGTGTTCGCGGTCTGCACCGTCGTCTGGGGTGTCCTGACCGGCACCTACTTCGGAATCCAGCAAAATCTGTGGGGGCCGCTGGCCCACCTTAAAATCGATGTCCTGACCGACGACACGACCGTCCAGAAACTGTGCTTCCTGCTGGGCACCATTCACCTGAGCATCGCCCACCTGTGGAATGCCGCGATTCACGGACGCAGCCTGAAAACCCTGGCCGAACTGGCTTGGATCGCCATTCTCTGGGGCAATTTCCAACTGGCCATGATCCTCGTGGTCGGCATTGAAGAGCCGCCCCTGATGCTGCCCATGTACGCGGTCGGCCTGGGCGGAGTCATCCTGTTTTCGAACCCGGACCGCAACCCCCTGAAAATGGCCGGCGGCGGCATCGGCGCCCTGCTCCTCGGCGGCGTCAACAGCTTTGTCGACGTGGTTTCCTACATCCGTCTCTACGCCGTCGGCGCCGCCACCGTGGCGGTGGCCGACAGCTTCAACAAGATGGCGCAGGAATTTATGCTGCCCGGCGGCGTCGCCTTTCTGATCGGCGCGCTCATTCTGCTCTTCGGCCACAGTCTCAACATTGTGCTGGGGCTGATGAGCGTGCTGGTTCACGGCGTTCGCCTGAATGTGCTCGAATTCTCGCAACACCTCGGCCTGCAATGGACGGGAACCCTGTTCCGCCCCCTGCGCCGCGATCCGGAAACGGTCGAGAACGATTGACCAATGTAAGAACACAAAAAAGACAAGGAGAAAAGCCAAATGACAGAAGAAATGATTGGAAGTTTCGCCGGATCCATGGGCAACCTGGGCGCGGCCTGCGCCCTCGCCTTTGCCGCCATGGGCTCGGCTCTCGGCACCGGGGCGGCCGCCATGGCCGCGGTCGGCGCCTGGAAAAAGTGCTATGCCCAGAACCAGGCGGCGCCCTTCATGGTCATCGCCTTTGTCGGCGCCCCCCTGACCCAGACCATCTACGGCATGATCCTGATGGGCTGGATTGCGGAAGCCGCGGCCGGACTGGCGGAAGCCGGATCGATGAATTTCCCGGCGCTGATCGGAGCCGGCATGTTCGGCGGCATCGCCATGGGATTCTCGGCCTGGATGCAGGGCAAGGCGGCGGCCGGCGCGGCCGACGCGCTGGCGGAGACCGGCAAGGGCTTCGGCAACTACCTGATCGCCCTCGGCATTGTCGAAACCGTGGCCCTCTTTGTCATGGTCTTTATTCGCGCCACCCTGGGCTAGCCTGATGGAAGCGGTGTCTGCATGAGAAGGGCACCGCTTTGGTATAGTAGCTGCTTGCGGCGGCTACTATGCTGGATCGAACTGATTTCGATCCTACGGCGAATGATGCCGGGTCCAGATAGTTTCTCGATTGAGGGCGACAAAAGCGTTGCCGCCAAAGGCCACGGCCAGCAAGTCCGCAGTCTCCGTAGTTCGCCGCTGACGCCAGGCAAAACCGTCCTCGGAAACCAAGATCAAACCCCGGCCGCCAACCGCGACGAACAGACCGTTGCCCCAGGCAATGTCGTTGATCGGCTGCAATGTATCGATCGGGACATGCTCCCAGTCGACCCCGTTCCGCGAGCGGATCATCAGCCCGTAATATCCCAGGCCGTACCAGTAGCCATTGACCCGGCGCAGACGCTTCAGGGTCAAACCCCGCAAATCTAGTCTGGCGCCACCCCAGTTCAAACCGTCCGGTGAATACAGCAGAACCCCTTCGCGGTTGACGGCAAGAAAATAGTCGTCGATCCAATCGAGGCCGACAATATAGGCGGCCAGCCCATGGCGCAGGCTGTCCCAGGTTCTGCCGTCAATCGAGTGCATCACGGTGGCGGGCTGTCCCATCATGACCATTCTTTCCGGACTTGCCGCCGCAAAATCCAGCGGCATCGGCTGCCGGTCGCCATGCACCATTTCCCAGGCGACCCCGTCGTCTGACCAGTAGATGCCGCGGGCGGCGCCATAGCCCAGAAAGCCATTGCGAACCGCCACCACCGAACGCAAGCCCGCCGAATGCGGTGCGGACTCCGAAAGCCAGCTGGTTCCGTCGCCGGAAAGCAAAATGGCCGGATTGAACGAGCCGCCAGCCACAAATCTATTTTGACCATACGCCAGACTCGCTATTTGCTGCCCCTGAAGCTTATGGCGGGAAACCCACAGCCTCTGCTCGCGCTCGATCTCGGCGACCGTGACTCCGTCACCATCGGCCAATGCGGGGTTCGCACCGGCGGCCAGCAGGATATCTCTGATGTGCGACACCCCGCGCAACACCGCCAAATGCAGGGGTGTCCGCCCCCGTCGGTCGACGGCATTGGGATCGGCGCCCGCCTCCAGCAAAAACCGCGTGGTTCTACCCTGGTGCTGGGCGGCAATATGCAGAGCCGTCTGCCCGAAGCGGTCGCGCGCATCCACTTCGAGCCCGCCATCGAGCAACACCTGCATCATCTCCAAAGTCGGCGTAATTCCAGTGTTGTAGACGGCATAGCGATGCAGAGCGGTCCGCCCGAGCGCATCGCGCTCCTGCAAGTCCGCCCCCTGCGCCAGAGCCGCCTGCAGCTCCTGCATGCCGCGGCGGCCGGCGATGCCATGCAGCCGGGGCAAATCCCGACCGCGCCGATGCCCCATGAGAAACAGTTCGTCGGTTTGCGGATCTTCCGACCAGGCGACCGACAATTCCGGCATATCGCGATGAGCTTCGGGAAAAGGGGCGAACGGCTGGGGAATGGCCGAGTCCCGCCCGCCTGCGGCAGTCCCGACGGTCGGCCTCGGCGAATGCCCGGGGCGACTGCCAGTTGCCGGCGCCCTGGCCGGAGCGCTGGCGGCCACCGCGACCACAACTCCGTCGCGCAGCTCCACGCGACGGCCGTGCGAGTACATCAAAACCTCCTTGCCGCCGGCCGTGAAACTGCCAGTCGGCTGTCCCCACTCGGCGACCACCTGCAATCGCGACATCCCTTCCCGCACCCCGGCCTCCAGGTTTATCGACCACCCGACCGCCAGAAAGATGAAGGTAAAAAGCGCCATATTCATACGCCTGAACATCCGGCGGCGGACTGAACGATTGCACCCGCTAATTTCGACTAGGCTAGACATAAGCAAGCATCTCCTTTTCTTGCGCTCTCAATGTTCAACCCGCCTCCCGCCAGGTTCGCAGTTGAACGACTGCGACAACCGCGTCCGCTTCGGGGTGCCACCGCAATCTTCGTCTTTCCCCGCGGGCTCACGCCTGCCTGCGCCGCGGGCCTTGGCGCGGCAGTCAGCCCCGGAGCCATTCAATCCGATCGGTTTCCGCCCGCCGCCCGCCGGGGGCCGTGCCCAACCAGCTTGGTCTGAATACTCTTAGGCAATCCATCATCCCTCCCCTGGCCACTTACTTTCTGGTCCAGTACTCGCGCACGTTCATCTCCTCGCCCGTATAATAGTAAAAGCGGTCTCGGTCGACAAAGCGAAGCTCGACCCGCCAGTCCGCGAACTGGCGATCGCCGCCAACCACCCGCAGACCAAGCATTCCATCGGCAGCTTCGACCGCCTGCCATTCGCCTTCCTCCTCCTGCAATACCGCGCCGCCGCCCGGCCAGGGGATCTGCTCGGGATCGCCGCGCACCACCGCGCGCACTGTACCATCGCGATAAAAAGTCATTTCCCTCTGCTGCATGGCAACCCCGGCCAGAAACGCCTGCCGCAAGGCGCGCTCGACTGAATCCTCCTCGGTTTCCCGCTCGATCGCCGCTTCAATGCCAGCCCGGGTCGCCGCCATATCCATCTGCCACTGCCCGACCAGCCAGCGCTCTGGACCGCGACCACAACCGGCCAGGCAAACCGCCAACGCCAACCAAGAGCCAAGTTTAAGCTTGAACATAATCACACACCCCAACTATTATAACAAAACCGCTGTTTCAAGGTATTTTATTCGGACTGTGAATATACCACCTGCCGACGATTTTGGCAAAACGGCGGTCAGGCTGAATAGTTCATGCGAAGAGCAAGTCTGCTTCACCACAGCTTGCGCCTGCTCAAGCCGGAATCGACCTCGAGCTTGAAGGCGGCCACCGCAGCCAGGCTCGGGTCGGGCGCGCGATAGCGCAGGCTTTCGTAAGTCTGCAATAGTTCGACCAAAACCGCGAGCCCATCCTGATCCTCCGGGCGGCCGCCGGATTCGAGCGCCGCGATCAGTTCGCGAAGGGTCATCTCCCTGGTTCGGCGCACTCCGCAGGCCGCCGCCCGCGCCTCCAGCCGAAGCCTTTGCCTTTGCAGCCGGGCCAACGGCGAACGGCTCCTGCCGATCCGGTGGCGCCCCCAAATCAGCCAGACCGCCAGTCCGCAAAGAAATCCGGCCACAACCACCATCCCGGAACCGGGGCGAAACAGCCAGACGGCACCCCGAACCAATGCCCGGCCGCCTCTGCCGACCAGGGCAACCAGGCGCCCTTCCCTGAAAAACGCCAGCAACCGCCGTCCTTGCAGGAGCAGCCAGTCCCAATACGCGCCCGCCCGGAAAAAGCCGGAATCGCCCCCGGGAATGCCGTCGCCCGGAGTGGTCTCGACCAACACCCAGCCGTCCTTTTCCGGGACATAGGCCTCGACCCAGGCATGGGCGTCGCGCCGGCGAACCACCCAGTAGTCGGCGTGCGGGTGGGCTTCGTCGCCGACAAAACCCACGACATAGCGAGTCGGAATGCCGCGAGTCCGCAACAGCAGGGCGGTGGCGGTGGCGAACATTTCGCAATGCCCGCGCCGGGTTTCCAGAAGAAAGCGCAAAACCGGATCATGGCCGGGCAGCTCCCGAGCGGGCCGGCCGCGGCCGCGCCGACCATGGTCGCGCCCGAAATCCCGCACCGTCAGATCGTAGGCGAATGACTCGGCGTAGAACCTGCGCAGGGCGGCCAGAACTTGGTCGTAGTCGGCATTCTCGGGCAAGTCGGCAAAGACCCGCCGCTCGGCAATCCGCTCCAGAATCTGGCGCAAGCCTGGAGCGACAAACAAATAGCGCTCCCGGTCGGTCTCGTAGGCGAACTCTCGCGGCTCCGGCCAGGCGGACATGAAGGCATACTCCGAGGCGCCGTACAGGTAACCGGCAGCCGAGTTCCAGCTTTCACCGAAAAACATGCCCTCGGGGAAAACCACCACCGATTCGGCGATCGCGGTCAACGACTCGACATTGCCGGGCGCCAGCAGATAGCGGTCGGCATATATGCCGGTCGGATAGACCCGAGTCGCGATCTCGCCCGCCGTCAGGCTTTCGATCGTAACCACCCCCTTCCCCGGCTCGTGCGGATCCCGCAGAGAAAAGCGAATCGGGACAAGATCGGAGGCCAGCGCGAATTCATGCAGAGCGGTCGGTTCATCGCGCCAGGAAATACGCCAAAAACCACCCCGATAAGTATCGTAGGCGCGTGCCCGCAGATAGCCGGGCGGACGGGAGGAAATCGCCCGGGCCACAACTCGCCGGTCGTTGCGCAAGCGGTCGGGAGCGGTTCGCCAAAGACTGATTTCATCCGGAAAATATTCCCGCGACGGAGCGTCCGGCAGGAAGTCCTGCAACAGGCCGCTGAACAGACGATGCAAGCGCGACTCGTAGCGCGCCAGAACCGCGTGCGCCCGCCAAACCCCGCCCAGGATCAGAACCAGCGAAAGCAAGCCCACCGCGACCGGGAAAACGCGGCGGCGGCGAACGCCCGGCTCGCGGACTCCCGCCACCCTGCCCCGTTTTCTCTGACCAAGATAAAGCAGCCCGACCAATGGCCAAACCTGGATGAAAACGACTGCCATGTAGAAACTGCCGTAATGGTCGAACCAGAACTGACTGATCGGCCAGGCCTTGTTCTCGCCGGCGTAGGCCATCACATTGCCGTTGAGCATCATCGAAAGCACGGCCGCGGCCAGAATCGCGGCCACCGTCGACTCCCGATGCCGAAAGAAAGTCAGACCGACCCCGAAATAGATCAGCAGAGGACTGTAGAACTCTATCGGCAGCGCGAAAAAACGCTCGCTCTGAATCTGGAAAAACTGATTGCCCAGTACGGTCAGGGCGATCGCGCCAACCACCAGGTAAGTGTAGGCGCGGGGGCTTCTCGACAGCGGTCGGCTCAACCCCAGGGAAGCCAGCAGGCCAAGCACGGCCAAGGCCAGCACATGCGGCGCGTCCCCGGCCACCGCGAAGACCAGAGCCGAACCGCCAAGCAGGAGACCGGCCAGTGCCGTCTCCAGACGATCTTTGCGGCGCAATCGAGTTGTCGCATTATGTTGTTGATCGGCCATGATCAAACCCCAAGCGCGCAGTACATTTTTGTCGACTTTTTCAACAAACGGCTACATCTTTGTGACAATTGCCGGGTGTCGGAGCCTGAACAAAACTATTGCTATCACTTTAAGTATTTACTGAAAAACAATTTAGAAACTAAATTCACGGGTTGGCACGTGAAATGTTGTACCAATATTAATCGCAAGACCTCATCGAATCCGAACAGCATTGAAAAATACTGACGATTCGGCGAAAAGGCAAATCGCCGCGGCTCTCGCGACCAGTCAACAGAGCAAAAGAAAAACAAATAAAAGCAAGAGAGGTGAAGCAGATGAGCAAGTGCAAATCCCCCAAGGAAGTACTGGAGCTGATCAAGAAGGAAGAAGTCAAGGTCGTCGACCTGCGGTTCATGGACTTTCCGGGATTGTGGCAGCATTTTTCGGTGCCGATCCGGGAAATCAACGAAGACGTGTTCGAGGAGGGGCTGGGCTTCGACGGCTCCAGCATTCGCGGCTGGCAGGCGATCAACGAGTCGGACATGATTGTCAAGCCGGTTCCGGAGACCGCCTTCATCGATCCTTTCTTCGAGGCCAAAACCCTGGTCATGATCTGCAACATCTGCGATCCGACCACCGGCCAGGACTACAGCCGGGATCCGCGCAACATCGCCCGCAAGGCGGAGAAATACCTGATCAACACCGGCATTGGCGACACCGCCTTCTTCGGCCCGGAGGCGGAGTTCTTCATCTTCGACGATGTCCGCTTCGACCAAAGCCACAACTTCGGCTACTACTACCTGGACTCGGTCGAGGGCCGCTGGAACACCGGTCGCGAAGAGAGCCCGAACCTGGCCTACAAGCCGCGCTTCAAGGAGGGTTACTTCCCGGTGCCGCCGACCGACAGCCAGCAGGATATGCGCAGCGAAATGATGCTGCTGCTTGAGGACATGGGGGTGGAGATCGAGTGCCAGCACCACGAAGTGGCCACCGGCGGCCAGGCCGAGATCGACATGCGCTTCTCGCCCCTGGTCGAGATGGGCGACAAGCTGCTCAAGTACAAGTACGTGATCAAGAACACCGCCCGCAAGCACAACAAGTCGGTCACCTTCATGCCCAAGCCCCTGTTCAACGACAACGGCACCGGCATGCATGTGCATCTTTCGATCTGGCGCGAGGGGCGCAACCTGTTCGCGGGCGACGGCTACTCCGGCCTGTCCCAGGAGTGCATGTACGCGATCGGCGGCATTCTCAGGCACGCCCCGGCTCTGCTCGCCTTCACCAACCCGACCACCAACAGCTACAAGCGTCTGGTTCCCGGGTTCGAGGCGCCGGTCAACCTGGCCTATTCCAGCCGCAACCGCAGCGCCGCGGTGCGCATTCCCATGTACTCCAACTCGCCCAAGTCGAAGCGCTTCGAGTTCCGCTGCCCGGATCCGAGCTGCAACGGCTACCTCGCCATGTCGGCCATGCTGATGGCCGCGATCGACGGCATCCAGAACAAGATCGACCCCGGACAGCCGCTGGACAAGGACATCTACGACCTGCCGCCCGAGGAGCTGGCCCAGGTCGACAAAACCCCGGGCTCGCTGCGCGACGCCCTGCTCGCCCTGCAGAACGACCACCAGTTCCTGCTCAAGGGCGACGTCTTCACCGAGGATGTGATCGAAACCTGGATCTGGTACAAGATGAAGAACGAGGTCGAGGCGATCGATCTGCGGCCGCACCCCTGGGAATTCGCCCTGTACTACGATATCTAAGCTGATCTGACCATCTTGTCGCCCGCCCTTCGACCGGCCTGCCGCGCCGAAGGGCGGGCGATCTTTGTGCAATGCGTCAGTGAATAGCCGTAAAATTTTGTGCCCAAGGAAGGGATCCGCCCGGCAAGCAGGCGGGGGTCTCGGAGCACACGCGCTAAAGCCGTGAACTCAAGCTTCTTCCTTGTCGGTTTACGATTACCGGATATGCGATCTGTCCGATCTGAAAACTACCTTTTGGCAAGGGCTTTTTCAACTTCGACAATCAGAAAGACCGCGACGCCAACGCCGAGCGGCACCAGCCAGTGACGCAGTGCCAAGGGCGCGGTGCCGAAGGCGATCTGCATGAAAGGCAGGTAAACAAAGGCAAGCTGCAGGACAATGAGGGCGGTAATGGCGAACCAGGCCACGCGATTGGTGAAGAGGCGGTCCAGGCGGCAACTGGACTCGTGGATGAAACGACTGTTGAACAGGTAGAAGGCCTGGCCGCAGACCAGGGTGTTGACAGTGACGGTGCGGGCCAGCTCGATGGGCATATCGAGGCGGCGTTCAATGACAAACACAACAATCGTCGCGCCGCCGATCAGCAGGGAGACAAAACTGATCCGCCAGAT
>SLSR01000058.1 GCA_007130365.1 Lentisphaeria bacterium | reverse complement strand
CCGACCGCCCGCGCCGCGGGCAGCAGTTTCGCGAAAAATTCACAGTCGCCACCGGCCAGCAGAAGCTCGGCATCCCGCCAATCCGGCCGACTGACCATGGCGTCGACAAGGCCGGACAAGGCGCCTGCGATTCCGAGGTCGACACCAGCCCGGATGGCGCTTTTGGTGTCGATACCCGGAACTGTCGGCAAGTTCTCCTGAAGCTCAACCTCCGGCAATTGTCCGGTATACATGCGCAAAGCCCGCCTCTGCAAGCGGCGCCCGGGCAGAATGGCGCCGCCGACAAAGCGCCGATGCCGATCCACCGCCTCGATGGTAATCGCGGTACCGCAATCGATCACGACTAGCGGCGGAGAATGCAATTCGAGGGCGCCGACCGCATTGGCCACCCGGTCGGCTCCAACCGTTCGAGCGTCAACCGGGGAAAAATCTACGACCTTCGGATCAACCATCGCCGCCGTCAGGAAGCGCGCCTGCGGAAAGGCGGCCATGATCCTGGCCTGCAAGTCGGGAACGACACAGGCAATCAGGCAGGAATTTTGTAAAAATGGACGCAACCGAGGATGCTCGCCCTGTGCGGCCGCGACCTCGGCAGTCGGCAGTTTCAGCACTTCGCCGCACAGCCGCCCCTGCTCCGCCCGCGCGGCGGTCGTATGGCTATTGCCGATATTGACCACGAAATGTGAATTGTGCATGGCCCTATCTTTGCATCCTGCTCAATCCAATTTATTTTACCGTCATGGCCAAGCCCGCAGCCCACAACGCCCGCCATCCCGAAGCCGTGCCCGAAGGGTTCGTCTGCCTCGGCTGCGGCGGCTGCTGCCGGATTCCCGGCGAGGTCAAAGTCGGAAACCGGGAGATTGCGCGCTTCGCCCACTACCTGCGGATGTCCAAAGACGCCTTTATCCAGAAATACACTCGCCTGCGCCAAGACCGGCACGGCCTGGCCTTGCTCGACGGCGAAGGCGACCGCTGCATATTTCTCGACCAGCAAAACCGGTGCGCGATCAACCCGGTGAAGCCCGATCAGTGCCGGAGCTTTCCCTTTGCCTGGAACTACCCGGGATATCAACGGATCTGCCGTGGCGCGCGCGCTCGATCTCCCGGCGCAAAGCCGCCACCGCCCGAGCCGGATCGTCGGCCTTGAAAACCGTTGAAATCACGCAAATTCCGGCGGCTCCGGCCGCCACCGCCTCGGCCGCGTTGGCCAGCGACATGTTCCCGATCGCCACACACGGCACGCGAGCCTCCCGCACGATCTCCCGCAATCCGGACAATCCAAGCACCGGCCCGGTATCGCGCTTGGTAGCGGTCGGAAAAACCGGCCCCACACCAACATAGTCCACCGAAGCGGTGGCAGCCACCGCCAAGTCCTCGATCCGATTGACCGAATACCCCAGAATGCCCTCCGGCCACAGCCGCCGCGCTTCGCTCACCGGCAGGTCGTCGCGCCCGAGATGCACTCCGTCGGCCTGCACAGCCAAGGCCAGATCAAGGCGGTCGTTAATCAGCAGGGGAACCTGGCAGGCGCGGGTAATCTCGCGCACCCGCAGACCGATCTCGTAGAACCGACGGGTCGAGACCCCTTTCAGGCGCAACTGGAAGACTGAGACCCCCTGCGAAAGGCATCGTTCAAGCAGCGAAAAGAGCTGAAGGTCTTCGGTCGGCAGCAGATCGGCATCGGTCGCCAGATATAGACTGTAGTCGGCGGTCGTCATTCTTGGCTCCAAGGTTCGGAAATTGCAGCGAATCTTGGGTTACGTACTTGTTCGGCTGGATATTCCCTGTTGGATATTGGATATTGTTGTCCCGTTTAAGCATGCCTTCCTGCGACCGGCGGGCTGACATGCCACGCCGTAGAAACGAAGGCGGGAGCACCGCTTCCACTGCCGCCTAAACGCGGAACTGCGGCAGTCCCGCTTCCCACTTCCCCGCGGAACCCCGGAGCCCATAACCCACTCATACCCGAATCCGCATGCGCAAGCAGGCTAGGTCGCAGTCGGCCGCGCCCGATCCTCGGGCACGGTCGAAGGCTTGTGCCAGACCGCGACGATGGCGCTGGCGATGAAGATCGAGGAATAGGTTCCGACCAGAACCCCGAGCAGCATGATCAGGGCGAAGTCGTTGATCGCCCCGCCGCCGAACAGGAACAGGGACAAGACCACCAGCAAGGTGGTCAAAGAGGTCAGCAAAGTCCGCGACAGCGTCTGGTTGATGCTGATGTTGATGATCTGCCCGTAGGTCTTGTTGCGCAACAGGCTGATGTCCTCGCGGATCCGGTCGAACAGGACAATCGTGTCGTTCAGCGAATAGCCCATGATCGTCAGCAACGCGGCCAGCACGGGCAGCGAAAGCTGGCGGCCGAGGATCAAGTAAACTCCGCCGGCGATAATCACATCGTGAATCAACGCGACCACGGCCGCCACCGCATAGGCCAGCTCAAAGCGGAACGAAATATAAATCACGATCGCGACCGCAACCAGGATGGCCGCGACAATCCCGCGGTTGCGGAAGTCGCTGCCGACCGCCCCCCCGACAAAGACCGTCTGCACATGCTCGAACCCGACTTCGGGAAAGGATTCCCGCAGCAGCCGCGCCAACTCCTCGATCCGGGCGCCTCCCGGTTCGCCGTCCAATTCCGCCATCGCGGCCTCCCGGTCGGGGAATTCACCATCCAACGCCTCCGGCGCCACCTCGTCCGACCTGACTGGCTCCTCCTCCGGAATCACGACCTCAAGATGGGGCGCCTCCTGCGCGCCGGCGTATTTGTAGCCGACCCGGGCGTTGGCGTAGCCGAAATCGGCCACCAACTGGCGCAACTCGTCAACTGGCGGCGCGATCTCCGCGGCTTCCCGCGGCACCCGAAAGGTTATGGCCGTGCCACCCGCGAAATCGATGCTCAGAACATCTCTGCCCCGAACCAGAGTCCAGCCAAGACAGGTCAGGACAAGCGCGACCGAAACAACCGTGGAAATCCGACGAAAGCTCAGAAACTGGATTTGCGGATTCCGCACCAGCGAGGCCATCGACAACTTCTTCAGGCGCCCAAGGTAAAGCAGCAGATCGAAGATCGCGCGCGTCATGAACAGCGAGGTGAACATACTGGCGACCACCCCGATTCCGAGAGTTACGGCAAACCCGCGAATCGGGCCGGTGCCAAAGCGCAACAAGACCAGGGCGCTGATCAGAGTGGTGATGTTGGCGTCGAAAATCGTCAGGAAAGCCCGCCGATAGCCGGCTCCGATCGCGTTGCCCAAAGATTTTCCGCTGGCCAATTCCTCGCGAATTCTTTCGAAGATCAGGACATTGGCGTCGACCGCCATGCCGATGGTCAGGATGATGCCGGCGATGCCGGGCAGGGTAAGCGTCGCGCCGAGCAGGGCGAGAGTACCAAGGACCAGAACAATATTGGCGGCCAGGGCACACACTGCGATCAAGCCGGAAATCCGGTAATATAGAACCATGAACACCACCACCACGACCAAGCCGATGATCGCGGCCAGGGCGCCACTGCGGATCGAGTCGGCGCCCAGGGTTGGGTCGGTGCCGAATTCACTGTCGATCCGAATCGCCACCGGCAGATTACCGGAGGCGATAACGCTGGCCAGCCGGGTCGCCTCCTCGGGTCCGAAGTTGCCCGTGATCTCGGCGCTGCCGCCGGTGATCGCATGATTGATGCGGGGAGCGCTGTAGACCGTGCCGTCGAGCACGATCGCCAGGCGCCGGCCGACATTCTCCGAAGTCACCGCCGCAAAATCGCGAGTACCCTGCCGGTTGAATTGCAGGCTCACCGAGAAGCTGCCCATGGCATCGACCGTCGGCCCGGCCCGGCGCACATCCTGACCGCGCACCCGGCTCGGACTGGCCGTGATGAACAACCCGCGCTCCTCAATCCGGCCGTCCGGCAATTCCTCGACCATGGTCACATACTGCCAGCCCGGCTGCGGCTCGAAGTCGGAAGCCCGCCCGGCCCGATAGTTCTCATACTGGCGGATCAGTTCGTCGTTGTTCTCATGCACCAAATGAAAGTCAAGCTGAGCCGGCTGCCGCAGGGTCTGACGGATCTCCTCCTTGCGATCCTCGGTCAAGGTCGGCATGCGCACTGAAATCGCGGTGCGGCCGGCTTCGACAATCTCCGGTTCGACCACCCCGAGGTTGTCAATCCGGTTGCGCAGAATTTCGAGAATTTGACTCCTCACCTCTTCAACCGACCGGTCGGCCGACACATCCTCGGCATCGAATCCTATCACGAATTCGGTGCCGCCCATCAGGTCGAGCCCCAGCCGCACCCGGCCGGAAGCCTGCTGCCGAACCCGGCTGATCACCGTACTGTTGGCGGCGCCGGGAATGGTCGGCACCTCGACATAGTTGTGCAGCAATACGCCGGGGCGCTCGACGGTGCCCTTGGCGGCCTGCGCCAGAGCGACCGAAGGCGCGGCGATGTCGTCTTCCTCAACCATCTGACGAGCCTCGCGCATGACCCGTTCATAATCGTCGAGCAAAGCCTGGTAGCGCTGTCTTTCCGACTCGCTGTCGACCCGCTCCAGGTTGCGCCGATACCGTTCAATCCGAGGTTGCGCCAGACTTTCGAAGGTTTCGAAAAAGTCCTTGTCGTGCAGCGGGAAGAACGACCATGTCCAAGCCAGCAGAGCGGCACCAATAATCGCGAAACGCCAAATCAAAGATTTCTTCATAGCCAATCCAAGTCCTCGTTATTATCCTATCACCTGATTCCGTGAAATTTCAGCGGCGGTGCAGATGCACGGCCTGCCTGTGCCGGTCACGACAGACAGGCGGCAGGCACGACGCTGTATAAATATACCGCAAGAGCCTTCCAGCAAAGCAGATGTGCCGCCGCTGGAATTCCCGCATGTCACGCCGTAACCCGAATGGTAAAGGTGGCAGCGGATTCAGGCATCGGCAACCCTATTGCTTTGTCGCGGAGTCACTGGCTCCGCCATCCTGGATCGAGGCCACCGAGACTCGCGAAAACTCGATCTCCACCTTGTCCGCGACCCTGATCGTCAAAGTGCGATCCTTGACCTTGGTCACCTGTCCGTGAATCCCCCCGGCCGTGACCACCCGATCGCCGGCCTTGACCTTCTTGATCATCTCCTGATGCTCTTTGTTCTTCTTCTGCTGCGGACGGATCAGCAGCATATACATGATCACGAAAATCAGAATGATCGGAATAAACGAGGCCAGCGGATTGGGCTGAGCCTCGGCCTGCGCGGCCAGGGGCATGGCGCCCATAAAGAAGCGGGAATTGAAAAGCATCTTTGATCGCCTTTGTTTGTGATGAATTTCCGGTTCGACACGGTTTTTTGCCAAAACATTCAATTTACATGCGCTCGCCGACTTTTCCAGTTGCCGCGCCGTTTCGTCAGCCCGTCATTCACAGGTTTGGTCGAGTAAGCGCATCCGACGAAGGATGCAAGTGTCGCTTAACTTGCGATACCCTGGGGCTCAGAGGAGTGAGGTCTGAGGAACGGGGTCGGAAAGCCTTCGGCGGGTTCGCGGTCATTCGGCAAGATGGCCAATGCAGACGATATAGACCGGGGCTCCCGCCTGCTCGCCACCGAGCAGAAGACTGATCGCCGACGGATCGAAGGCGCCCACGGGCACCGAACCCAGCCCCAGGGCAACCGCCTGCAAGTGCAGGTTCTGAGCCACGTGCCCGGCTTCCATGTCGATATAGCGCCGACCGCGCTCGCCATAGCGACGCGTGGTGCGCTCGGGTCGGGCGACCATGATCACGATCGCCCCGGCTTCGGCCATCCAGCGCTGACCGAGGGAGGCGGCGGCGATTTCCGGGCGACGATCCCGGTCGCCGAGCTGCGACAGCTCGTGCTCCCCCGGATGATATAGGAAAACGCCCTGGGCAGTCGCGACATACAACTGCAAAGGATAGGTGGCACCGGCCGAAGGGGCGGTACGGAATCCGCGTCGGGAGTCGGTGACTCCCTGTCCGGCCCATAGCAACTGCGCGAGCTGCCGGTCCGACAGCGGCTGATCGCGATAGTTTCTGCGCGAACGCCGTCGCGCCATGGTTTCCTCGACCGAGACCTGGCCTTGGGCACTGGCATCCGGCAGTTCGATGCGCTCGCCGCGGCTCTCTATCGGAGATTCGGGGGCGGCCGGCGAACAGGCCGCGCCCATCCCGTTGACGGCCAGCGCAATCAGCCACCATTTGGCGAAAAACCCGAAATGCATTGTTTGTTTCATAGCTCTTTCTCCTTATTGCATGCTCCCGGTTCTCGTGGGGCGGCCATGCTAAACTAGGACTAAGGGCAGGCATGGCGGTTCCCGGACTTGGCCTGTGGATCTCATGGCGGCTGCTCTTCATGCCGCCCTTCCAGCCCTTCCCGTCGCTCGTACAACCCGGCAGTCCGGGTGCGGGCATCCTCCATCTCGTCCGTCAATTCCCGGGTTCGGCGGCCGTGTTTTTTGATCCATTTGCCGACCGTGCCGGCACTGCGTATACCATAGGGCTCCATTGCTTCGCTGACACTGCCCAGCCTGCTCGACTCAAGTTCGGAAAGAACCTGCATCTTGAAAGCTTCACTGTAACGAATAATTCTGACACTCATAGCTGACTCCCTTTCGGCTTTGGGTTACAGCATGTGTCAACCATAGCACGGATATGACCATGCCCCCCCCCACATCCCACCTTACACGAGCCACATGCCCCAGATTTCCGCAAAAAGCCGGATTTGCTCTGCCCTCCCATGGAGCGGCTGTGATTCAGGTCAGTCTGCGGAAACCGCATCGCGATGACTCAAGTGGCGGCTGGGCGGAGGGGCGGGCTGCGGCCGGTCGAGCGCGGTTTCCATCGCGATCCGATGCGCGACCTTCCCGACATTCAAGACCAGGCCGACCCCCAGGAGCGAGGCGACGGCGCTGGAGCCGCCATAGCTGATCAGCGGCGCGGTCACCCCGGTGGTGGGCAGAAAGCCGCCGACCACCCCGATATTGACGAAGGCTCGCAAGCCCAGGGCCAAGGCAACCCCGCTGCAAATCAGGACGCCTTCGCGATCGGCGGCCATCGCCCCGATCCACAGAATGGAAAATATCATGGTTGCATAGAGCAGCAGAAGCAGGGCAATCCCGGCGAACCCCAGTTCCTCCCCGGCGATCGCGACGATAAAGTCGGTGTGGGCTTCCGGCAGGTAGCGCCGCTTCATTCGGCTTTCGGTGAAACCCAGTCCGCGCCAGCCGCCGGAGCCGATCGCCAACTGCGAAGCCCAAAGCTGATAGGTCTCATTGTCCTGATACTGTTCCGGGTAGCGGTAATAAAGAAAGCGAGCCATCCGGGTCGGACTGGCATGCATGGCGGCAACCGCCAGGGCAACCCCCAGAACCCCGGCCAGAACCAGAAAGCGCAGACGGACGCCGGCCACGAAGGAGAGGCAGAAAATCATGGCGCCGGTGATCGCGGTGGTGCTCAGGTCGCCGCCGAGAAGAATCAAGACAACCACGCCGCCGACCGCCAGCATCGGCTTGCCGAAACCGCGATAGAAAGTGTGGAAATGCCGACTGTGGTAGCCAAAGTAGCGGCCAAGAAACAGAATTATGCCAAGCGTGGCGAATTCGGAGGGCTGCACCCGGACAAAGGAAATGCCAAGCCAGCGGGCGCTGCCCACATGCAAGCCCCGAACCAGCGGCAGGGCTTGCGCGAAAGCCCGTACTTCCGGCGGCATCCCGCGGCCGTCCAGGAGATTGGCCGCCGCCAGGTAGGCAAGCGCCAGCGCGAGAGCCAGCAGCAGCCAGCCGGCATAGCGGCTGAGCGCGCGATAGTCCAGGGCGTTGATCGACAGAGCGCCGGCCGCGCCAATGACAATCCAGAGCAACTGCCTCGACAACATGGTCTCGCCATGGACATAGTAGGTCGTGGAATAGAGCATGGTCAGGCCGAAGACCAGGAGAAAGGCCACGGTCGAAATCAGAATGATTCGGCTGGTTCTGTACATGGCCTTGCCTTTGCTCAGTCTCCGGCTATATTAAAACTTTGCGCGGCGAAGCCTACCCCGTGGTGTAATGGTAGCACAACAGGTTCTGGCCCTGTTAGTCTTGGTTCGAGTCCAGGCGGGGTAGCCAATTCTCCACTCTTCGCCGAAAGCCGCAAGGCGCTGAATTGTTGTCATCCCCGTCCGAGATCCCCCACATTGCAAATTCAACGGCACCTCTGCCGTTCTCCGCCCCGAAGCCTGACCCGGGCACAAAAGCTCAATATGCCTAAATCTGCATGCAGCCGCAGAAACGGCTACAACCCCAGCAGGCCAATCCACAGCACCACCGATTCAAGCATCGCGATCATCGGCCAGGCATCCTCCTGCCGCTCCTGCTGCCCGGGCAGACGGAAACTGCCGGAGCCGACGATCCAGGTCAGGGTAAGCGCCAAGATTGCGACTGTGATCCGCCCGATCAACGCCCCCGTCAAAACCACGATCGCCATGGCCACTGGCCAATAGCAGTAGGCGGGCACTGCGGAAGCGCTCTTCCGGTTGTTCAAATCGGTGTAGGCGGTGGCCGCCAGCACCGGCGGCACGACCAGCCACAAAGTGCCGAGACGAGCCCCGGAATAGGCGATCAGCCCGGCCACTCCGATCAAGGTCGCCGCCAACCAGCCCAGGCAAAGCAATTGCGGAATCCGCAAGCCGCCAGGCAACCGGTCGCCGCCCTTTTCATGATAGCCGATTTCCCAGATCGTCCCCAGTTCGGCCAGAGCCTTGAGCCGCCCCCCGCGCACCGTCCAGCCATAGAATGCCATCACCGCCACGGCACCGACAAAACCGGCCGGCAGCGGCTTGCCAACCAACAGCCTGGCCAACTCCGCGATCAGCCAGCACCCGACTCCGACCACCAACCCGACGACCGGGATGAAAGCCAGAACCTTGGCTGGTTCGCCCGGTTCCGAACCGACCGGCAAATCCCGCCGCGTCCATGCGTTCCAGGCCAGCTTGAATTCATTCATTGCCCACTTCCTTTTTACAGTTCTGTCTTCTGGCAAAGCTCGAGGTAGCGCCGATAGCCGACATCCCAGCGCTCGACGTCCTGCGGAAGATAGCGCTCGGTCGGGAAGGAGTCCCGCACCACCTGCCGCAACTCGGCAAGATCCGCGATCGCGCCGACCGCCATCGCCTGCGTCAAAAGATTGCCGATCGCGGTCGCCTCGGTCGGCCCGGCCACGACCGGCCGGTTGACGGCGTTGGCCGTGAACTGGTTGATCAGAACATCCTTGCTGCCGCCGCCGACCAGGTGCAGCACCTCGACCGGACTTGCGGTCACTCTTTCCAAGTCCTCGATCGTCCGCCGATAGCGGAAGACCAGGGAATCGATCGCGCACCGGATGATCTGCCCCGGCTCGTCGGGCACCGGCTGCCCGGTCTCGCGACAGAAGTCGCGAATGCGCTCCGGCATATCGCCCGGAGCCATGAAGGAGGGGTGGTTGGGGTTGATCAGCGAGCGGAAGGGCGCGGCCGCTTCGGCGGCCGCGCTCAATTCGTCGAAATCATAATCCTTGCCCT
>SLSR01000210.1 GCA_007130365.1 Lentisphaeria bacterium | reverse complement strand
GGCGCAGGGAGAGACGGCGAAGGCAAGTGCCGGAGCCATCGAGAAAAGAGATGAAAATGATAAATAGAAGTGCCATAAAACTAACAAAAAGGTGTCAAATTTAAATCAGGACTTGACACGCCTCTGGTTTCTCCGGCTGGCTTCAGCGGTGCATTCTGTTCGGCGCGAAATCGATTGAAGTCCGGGCACTGTTCGAGGCTTACTATCCGGCTCTGGCCTGGTTCGGCTGAGAGTCTGCCGTTCTGCCAGAGCGAATGTCGATAGAGGGTGGCGAAGCCGAAATTAGGCATGGCGCCGCCTTGTCCGCCAACCAGTTCGGTGCCGCGCCGCAGATTGTCCCGCATCCAGAAGGGCAGGTTGAGATGGTACGGATTGCGTTCGACCTCGCCTTGGTGACAACTGGTCGCCAAGACCTGTTCGGCCACCAGCGAGACGGAGGCTTCCACCATCAGATTGGGGTGTTCGAGGGGATGCCAGAATTCGGTCTCGAATACATTGCACTGGAATAAATTCGGCATTCCCCGCAAGGCGTCGACCACCAGCAGGTGGGTTCCCTCATGGGTGCTGTGTCCGTCTTTCCCGTGGGGGAAAAAGGCAAATTGCGGCTGCCATTGCTCGATCACCGCCTTGATCGTCGTCACTTTCTCCGCCCAGTCTGCCGGGGCTGTGGCGCGATGTTCCCGGTCAATTTGGGTCAAACCATGCTCGCGCAGGTTGACCAGTTCGAAATCCAGGCAGGCGCAGGCGTTGTGCAATTCGCGCAGCCTTTGCTTCCGCCGTTCGGGACGGCTGCCCAGGGTTACCGCCACATTGACCACTCTCGCTCCGCCTTCGCGAGCCAGGCGAAGCGGCAGGGTTGCCGTGATGCACTCGTCGTCCGGGTGCGGAGAGAAGAGCAGGGCGACCGGCCCGTTTTTTGCCTGGTTCCCGGATGGCTTGCCAAATTCCTGGCCCAGCGGCAGGAGCGCGGCCTCGCGGGCTGCCCGGTCTATGGACTCGACAAATTGCCGGTATGGGTTGCGCATGGCTATGCCTTTTCGTGGTTTAGGCGGGGGAGCAGCCACTGGTATTCCCCGACCAGGCTTTCGACGATATTTTGGCTTCGCAGGGTGTCGGGAAGCACGTTGAAGGTATAGGTTTCGATTTCGAAGTGGGCGGCTCCGGCGGCGATCGCGGCCGCGAAGAAGTCGGGGGTCAGAAATTCCGCCGTCGTCCCCAGTTCGCGATCGCCCTGGTAGAAGAGCGGGATATGGCAATGCACGCGCCACTCCTGCCGGTCCCGAGAACCCGCATTCAGCGCCGGTTCAAGGTCGCCGAGAGGCTCGATCCGACCGCTGGCATTTTTCGCCTTGACCTGGTGCAGGTACACCGGATCGCAGAACTCGCGCAGTCGCCGCCGCGCGGCGCCATGGTTTGAGCAACGCAAGGCGGCACTGACCTGAACCTTGGAGAGCCTGATGCCGGCTGCCCGCAGGCGGCCGAGGCTGTCCGGCAAATCTTCGAACTGAACGGCCAGGTGGCAGGCGTCGAAACAGACGCCGAGCCGACGGCGCAACAATTGACCGGCCTCTTTCGCCGTCAGGCCGACGGTTTCGAGAAAGGCGCTGCCGCGCGGGAGAAGTTCATTTTCGAAAAAAGCGATCACATCGGCCGTGGTTTCGAGGCAGCAGTCGGGTTCGGGCTCCAGGCCGAGATGCAGGTCGCGGTTGCATTCAAGGCTGATTTTTTCGGCGTGCAGGGCGGCGGCGGCCAGGTTCTCTACTGCCTGTCGGCGTTGTGCGTCGGTTTCGATCCAGCCGCGATAGGAGACGGGCACGGTGCTGACACTGCCGTCAACTCCGGGCGGCAGCAGTCGGCCGAGGATGGTGCAAAGGAGCTTGCTGTATGCAAGCCTGGCCGCAGCGCGCCAGTCCGGCCGGTAGACCGACGTCTTGACCTCGCCCTTGTGGAATTCTCCATAGGGGAAGCCGTTGACGGTAAAAACATACATGTTGTTTTCGGCCAGAAAATGGCGGAAGCGGCGCATCTGTACGGGCTCCGCCAATTGTTCGGCGGCAGTTTTGCCCAGGCGCAGCCCCAGTCCGAACGGGGTGGCCGGGGCGACTCGGCTTCGCACTTTTGTCGCATACCGGCGAATGGCGGCCAGGTTCTCGCTCCAGGCTTCGCCCGGATGCACGTTCAGGCAATAGGTCAGATGGACGGGGGGATGGTCGATAATCTTCATGGCGTGCATTCGGCGTAGGAGGCTTCGAGGAAGTCCAGGACATCGTGCAGGGCGGCCCGCTTGATTTCATGCACCTCGATTCTGTCGCCGATCCCCTTTGGCAGGGTGATGGCCAGGCGGCCGCCGAGGTGCTGCCGGAATTCTTCGATCCCGGCGAGGATTGCCAAATCCCCGGATTCGTCGGTCTGCCGCAGCTCTGGCGCCCACAAGGGCAGGCCGACCTGCCGCATGGCCTTCAATATCCGGTCGCGCTGGTCTGCGTCAAGCAGTCCCTGGCGGCTCGCGTAGCAGGTGTCGATTGCAATGCCGACCGCCACCGCCTGGCCATGGCCGACGCGATAGCCGGAGAGAGTTTCCAGTTTGTGGGCGGCCCAGTGTCCGAAGTCGAGCGGTCGCGCGCTGCCGAACTCGAAGGGGTCGCCGCCATCGCGGATATGATCCAGATGCAGACGGGCGGTCTTCTCGATCACTGCCGCGGCCGTCTTCGGTTCGCGCCGCCGCAGGCGGTCGGCTCCGGCCAGCAGGCTTTCGAACAGCTCTGCATCTTTGATCAGCGCCACCTTGAAGGCTTCGGCCAGACCTCCGCACCAATAGGCCGTCGGCAAGGTTGCGAGAAAGTCGAAATCGTTGAATACGGCGGTCGGCGGCGCGAAGGTGCCGAGGAAGTTTTTGGCGCCGTATCGGTCGATTCCGTTCTTTACCCCGATGCCGCCGTCGCACTGGGCCAAAACCGTGGTCGGCATGCGCAGCAGACGCAGGCCGCGATGAATCAGGGAAGCGGCCAGCCCGGCCATGTCGAGCAGACTGCCGCCGCCGACCGCCAACAGAAAACTGTGGCGGCAAACCTGGCGTTCGGCGGCCAGTTCGAGTATTTTATTCACTTGCCGCCAATCCTTTTTCGCGGCTTCCCCGCCGGCCAGCCGGAGGATCGGGAGGATCAATTCAAAGCGCGACGGGCGCGCGGCGAAGAACATCTCGATGTCGCGAGCCAGCCCGGGCCAAACGCGAGCCACTCCCTGGTCGATGCAGACCATGACTTTGTGGGGCTCTGCGGCGGCGGACTTGAAACAGGTGTCGAAAGTGGGGTTGCCGTCGGTGAACAAGCCGCGGGTAAAGTATACCGGGTATTCATAGGCAACCTTGATTTTTTGGCGGATCACATTCATCTTCTTTTTTTTCAGCTTTTTTCAGCCTGGATAAAGCAGCCGATAATTTAGCCTGAATAATTCACGAAGCCAGTGTGGTGAGAATGTGCGGCGGAAGACCAAGTCGGTTGAAAAAGGTCGAAAAAACATTATCCTTAGTCATGGTAGGGCAATCAAGCGAAAGGACGCTGGTCGGATGGACAAGATTCTCGTGCAAGACCTCCTGGTGCGCTGTCGAATCGGCGTGTTTCCCCATGAGCGAGAGCACCGGCAGGATGTGGTCGTCAATCTGGTTCTGTTCTGCGATTTGCGGCCGGCAGCGGCCAGCGACAATTTCGAGGATGCGATCGACTACAAGCAGTTGAAGTGGCGGATTGTGGAATTTGTCGAGTCCAGTTCGTTTCGGCTTATCGAAAGCCTGGCGGCCGGGATTGCGGACATCGCGCTGGCCGATGCTCGCGTCCAGAAGGCCGTTGTCCGGGTTGACAAGCCGAAGGCGCTTTCCTATGCGCGCAGTGTCGGGGTGGAAATCGAAAGGGGGCGAGCTTTGTGAGCGGTCGGTTCAGTCGCTTTTTGTTCGGAACCTGGCGGCCCTTTTCTCTTTGGCGCCTGTTGGGCAGCCTCCTGTTCATCACGGTTGCCAGCTATCTCGGGCTGGCCTTGTATATTTATGTCTTTCAGTCGCGTCTGGTTTATTTCCCGGTCTCCACCCTGGCCGGAACCCCGGCCGACCTGGGACTGGCCTATCGCGATCTGCGCCTGCCGACGGGCGCCGCCGGCCAGTCCGTGCATGCCTGGAGTGTGCCGGCCGCCGCCGACCATGACAGTGGACGCTGGGTTCTCTTGTGCCACGGCAACGGCGGCAATATCAGCCATCGCCTGGAGCTGCTGAAAATTCTCCACAATCTCGGGTTTTCAACTTTGATTTTCGATTATCGAGGCTTTGGCGAAAGCGACGGGCGGCCAAGCGAGGGAAACACCTACGAGGATGCGGCCGCGGCCTGGCGCTGGCTGACCGAGCAGCAGGGCGTGGAGCCGGAGCGCATCATGGTCTTCGGCCGCTCTCTGGGCGGGGCGGTGGCCGCCTGGCTGGCGCAGCGCGAACGGCCGGGACTGTTGGTGGTCGAGTCGTCCTTCACTTCTTTGGTCGACATGGGGCGCGATCTCTATCCCTACCTGCCGGTCGGCTGGCTGGCGCGCCACCGCTATCCGACCCGGCAATATGTCGCCGGCTTTCCGGGGCCGACGCTGGTCATGCACAGCATCAACGACGAAATCGTACCCTTGCGGATGGGGCGGGAATTGTATGCGTCGGCTCCCGGCGACAAGGCCTTTGTCGAATTGCGCGGAGGGCATAACGAGGTCTGGCATGCCATGGGTCGGGAGTATGAAGAGCGGCTGCGCGGCGGGATCGACAAGCTGTGGCCTTGGTCGCCGGCTCCGGCAGAGGCGGATTGACTTTGCCGGTTCAGCGAACCACCACTTCCCTGGCGCATTCCGCCGCCTCGAGTTTTTCCTTGAGCCGTCGGAGATAGTCGGGGCGAGTTCGTGTTGTTTCGCGCATCGCGGGGTCGGGCAGATCCGGGCGGGGAATAAAGGCCTGCAGAACATAGCGGCGGGCCGGGCGAATGACTCCTCCGATCGCCATGATCTGGGCTTCATGGTGAAATGACTCGATCACGGTGGTCCGGAATTCATGGGCGACAGCCGAATTCCGCAGATGTCCGATCGAGTCCGCGATCGCCTGTGGGCGGGGGAAGCCGACGAATTCGGGATAGTCTTCAAGCGCGCATTTGACGTCCATGGCGACAAAGTCCAGCCGCGGCAGCACCTCGCGCAGAACTTCGGGGCGCGAGCCGTTGGTGTCGAGCTTGATCGCAAACCCGAATTGCCGGCACAATTCGAGCAGTCGCCCGAGTTCCGCCGCCCGCAGTGTCGGTTCGCCGCCGGAAATCACGACCCCATCCACCCACTGTCGCTTGAACTGGCGGAAGGCTTCCTCGATATTTTCCCAGGCCAGACCAGGCCTGGGCGGCCCGGTCAGCGGCGGGTTGTGGCAGAAGCCGCACCGGAAATTGCAGCCGGCGACAAACAGCACGGCCGCCAGCCGCCCGGGGAAATCGATCATCGAGGGCTGCTTGAGGAAACCGTAGACCGGGGATGGCGTCTGAACTTTTGGGGTGGCCACTGTTTTCTGCCTCATGATTTCGCGGAATAGGTCGATCGTCAACTGGATAATCTGCCGCTTGCTTGCTGTCGGTTGGTGGTTCGCGAATTAATCCGGCTGGGCCGGCCTGTACATTGACACGATTAAGATAGTGGACAAAGACAGGAAGTGAAACCCTCGGTTGCATGTTGCGGCGGAGCGATTATTTTAACGGGCTTGCAACAACAGTCAGAATTTTTCAAGGAGTGTCTGGTCATGCCGACATACGAGTACAAATGCCGGGACTGCGGCGAGATTTTCGAAAAGTTCCAGAGTATGAACGACGCGCCGCTTGAAGTTTGCGAAATCTGCGGCGGTTCGGTCAAGCGTCTCCTGGGTATCGGTGCGGGGATCATCTTCAAGGGCAGCGGCTTCTATGAAACCGACTACCGCAAGGAGGACTATCGCAAGAAGGCCGCGGCAGAGGGCAAGGCCGCCGACAGCGGCAGCGACAAGGCGGAGGGGGGCAAGGTAAAGAAGAGCGACGGCGAACCGAAGAAGCAGCCCGAGTCGGCGAAATCGACGGCGGCCTGACCGGTCTGGCGCGGAGTGCCGGAAAAAGCTCGGCTGAACAAAAACAGTCTGCATTGTCTTAAGCCTAAAAAGGAAAGCAGAAACATGCTGGTTTGTCCAAAATGCAAGACGGAAAATCGGATAGGCGCAATCTTTTGCCGCGACTGCGGCGAGCAATTGGATGTCGCGGATATGCGTCCGCCAAGCCGCAAGGAGCGAGGCGGTGGCGGCTTTGGCTGGGGCAAGCTGATCCGCCTGCTTGTGGTACTGGCGATTCTCGGCGCGATCGGCTATGCCGGGGTTGAAATCTTCACGCCCCTGGAACTCGAGGTGGCAGGCGTGCCGCCGGCTCGGGCCGAGGCGATTTGGCGGGAGTACGAACGACTGTCCGAGCAACCTACCGGCGAGAGGATGGTTCTCGACTCGGCTGAAGCGACCATGCTGTTCAATCGGATTCTGGCGCTCGACGAGGAGGGGTTGGAGGCCAGTGGCGGCGCCATGGCGCCGCAGAAGATCGTCGTCGAGCTGTTGCCGGACAACACGGTCAAGGCGGTGATTCGCTATCGGGTCTTCAACCGTTTCGTCAGCGATTCGGTGCTGATCGGCCGCATTTCGGTGCCTGAAGGCTCGACCAGTCCGCGCTTCGAACCGCACACCTACCGCATCGGCAGGCTGCCCATGAAGTGGTTTCTTCAGGACATCGTGGTTGGCCGCTTTCAGCAGCAGTTCAGCGGACGGCCGGATTTCGAGCGGGTGCGCGGGCGCATTCAGGAATTGCAGGTCAGTCAGAACCAAGTCAGGATAGTGGCTCAGGAGCCGGAGCCGGCGACCCGAAGAACCGAGTCGGCTCGTCCCGCCGACCAGCCGGCACGTGGACAGGGCGGTGAACGGGGACTGGGAGACAGACCCTCCCTGCGCTGATATCAATCAGCCCGATTGATTGACCAGGCAGATTTGCCGCAAAACCACTTGGGCCGGCTTTACCCTGAATTAATCAGACGAGTCACGGGAGACGAAGGCGAATGCTTAGACAAGCCGAACTGACCAGAAGGACCAAGGAAACCGAAATTGCCGCAACCTTGGTTCTTGACGGCAGTGGCCAGATCGAGGTCGACAGCGGGGTGCCCTTCTTCGACCATATGCTGACCGGCTTCGCGCGTCATGGCTTTTTCGACTTGCATTTCAAGGCGGAAGGCGATCTGCAGGTGGACGCGCATCATCTGATGGAGGATGCCGGCATCGTGCTTGGACAAGTGGTTCGCGAGGCGGTCGGCGACAAGGCCGGAATAACCCGCTTCGGAGCCGCCCTGATTCCGATGGACGACGCCCTGGCGCAGGTCGCCCTTGACCTTTCGGGAAGGCCATTCCTGCGATACGAGCTGCCGACTTTGCGGAGTTCGCAGGTCGGCAATCTCAGCCTGCATCTGTTCCGCGAGTTCTTTCAGGCCCTGGTCAACAGCGGCGGCATCAATCTGCATGTCGATCTGCTGGCCGGGGAGGAGCCGCATCACGCCATGGAGGCCATCTTCAAGGCTCTGGGACGGGCGCTCGACGCGGCGGTGCGGATCGACGACCGCAACCGCGGAATTCCCTCGACCAAGGGAGTGCTGGCCTGAACCGGCAGAAAGAAATTGCGATGAACAAGATCAGGAAAGACTACGATTTGTCGACGGTCCGCCACAGCGCCGCCCATATCATGGCGGCGGCGGTCAAGAACCTTTATCCGGAAGCGAAGTTCGACATCGGGCCGGCCACGGCCGACGGTTTCTACTATGACTTCGACCTGCCGCAGCGGCTGACCGCCGATGACTTGCCGGAAATCGAAAAGGAGATGAAGAAGCTTTGCCGCACTCGGGCACCCTTCATCCGACTGATTGAAACGCGGGTCGACGCGGAGGCGCGGCTTCGGGACGAAGGCCAAACCTACAAGCTGGAACGCCTGGCGGATATCGGGGAAGGCGAGGAGATCAGCTTCTACGAGTGTGCCGGATTCACCGACCTGTGCCGCGGCCCGCATGTCGAACACAGCGGCGAAGTCAAAGCCTTCAAGCTGCTCTCGGTCGCCGGCTCCTACTATCGGGGCGACGAGCGCAACCCCATGCTGCAGCGGATCTACGGCACCGCATTCACCGACCGCGCCGAGCTGGCGGAGCATTTGCAGCGAGTGGCCGAGGCCAAGCGTCGCGACCACCGCAGGCTGGGGCGGGAACTCGACCTGTTCAGCGTGTCGGAAGCGGTCGGCCCCGGGCTGATCTGCTGGCATCCCAAGGGCGCGCGCATTCGCCATTTGATCGAGAGCTTCTGGCGCGAAGCCCACTACGACAACGGCTACGAACTGCTCTATACGCCGCATGTCGGACGAGCCAACCTGTGGCAGACCAGCGGGCACTTGCAGTTCTACCGCGACGCCATGTACGCGCCGATGCAGATCGACGACAACGACTATTTCGTCAAGCCGATGAACTGCCCCTTTCATATCGAAGTCTACAAGACGGCTCGGCGCTCCTATCGCGAACTGCCGATGCGCTGGGCCGAGCTGGGCACCGTCTATCGCTACGAGAAAGGCGGTGTGCTGCACGGACTGCTGCGAGTGCGCGGCTTCACTCAGGACGACGCGCATATCATCTGCACCCCGGAACAGGTCGAGGAGGAGATTGCGGAAGTCTTGCGCTTCAGTCTGAACATGTGGCGGGACTTCGGCTTTGCCGAGGTCAAGGCATATTTGGCGACTCGTCCCGCCAAGGCAGTCGGCGAATCCGAGCGCTGGCAGCAGGGGCTGGACTCCCTGCGCAAGGCGGTGGCCGGCGAGGGGCTGGATTGCGAGGTCGACGAGGGCGGCGGCGCCTTCTACGGCCCCAAGATCGATCTCAAGATCAAGGATGCCCTGGGGCGCGAATGGCAAACCACGACCATTCAGTTCGACTTCAATCTGCCGGAGCGTTTCGACATGACCTATGTCGGCCGCGACGGCGAGAGCCATCGTCCATACATGATTCATCGCGCCTTGCTGGGATCGCTGGAGCGCTTTTTCGGAATTCTGACCGAACATTATGCGGGAGCCTTCCCGCTTTGGCTGGCGCCGGAGCAGGTGCGAATTCTGCCGGTCGGGGAGAATTATCTGGAATACGGGAAAAAAATCGCGAGTCAACTAAAAAAATCGAAAATCAGGGTTATAGTAGACCCAGAAGCGGATACCGTCGGCGCCAAGATCAGACGGGCTCGCAATGCGCGCATCCCATATATGGCGGTTGTCGGCGCCCGCGAGCAGGAGGCGGGCAGTTTGGCGGTGCGCAGTCGAGCCGAAGGCGAGCTGGGAAGCTGCTCTCCGGAGGAATTCGCGCAACGGCTGCTGTCCGAAATTGAAGCGAAAAAATAGCTGCGGAGGATCGAACCATAGCACGTTTAGTTGGCCCCAACGACAGACGACTTCGCGGCCGGCAAGTCCGGCTGATTTCGGAGTCCGAGGAAAATCGCGGCATCGTCACCTTCGACGATGCCATGCGGCTTGCCCAGGAGGCGGGAGAAGATTTGGTG
>SLSR01000117.1 GCA_007130365.1 Lentisphaeria bacterium | reverse complement strand
TGAACTCTGCCACGAGCAATGCATCATTTCTGAATGTGAATTGAAACAAGCTACCCACTCAAACTGAAAAGGAACCTGAAAAATCATGTATTACCGCCCGCTCCTTGAAGGCGGCTTGCAGCGAAAAAAATCTAGGGCAAAACTTGGCCCGTGAACTGTTCAGGCAAGGGGTGACTGATGCTGGATTTGAACCTGATCTACTGGCTGGTTGGCCGGATTTTCTTTCTCTTCGACTGCATGCAAGTTCGCTTCATGCAGCAGGCGATGTTGGCGCTGTTGCTGCTGGCGCCGATGACCGCCGGCATGGGCGTGCATGTGATCAATCATCGCATGGCCTTTTTT
This sequence comes from Lentisphaeria bacterium, assembly GCA_007130365.1. GTDB lineage: Bacteria > Verrucomicrobiota > Lentisphaeria > Oligosphaerales > PUNB01 > SLSR01. Next base: position 9,361 of record SLSR01000117.1, on the reverse strand, counting down.
TCCGATGCGATCAGCCATTCCGCCTTTACCGGTCTGGCGCTCGGACTTCTGCTCGGCCTGAGTCCGGACTGGACCATGGTGGGATTCGCCTTGCTGCTCGGGTTGGGGATAATTCTGGTGCAGCGCCGCAGCACCCTGTCTTCCGACACCGTGATCGGGGTGTTTTTCTCGGCCAGTATCGCCTTCGGCCTGGCCGTGGTCAGTCGCGACCGGGCGACGGCGCGGGATGTGCAGCGCTTTCTGTACGGCGACATTCTGACCATTGACGAGGGAGAACTGGGGCTGTTGTTTCTGTTGTTTCTGGGCTTGGGCTGGTTTCTTTGGTTCGGCTATAATCGACTGCTCTACATTGGGCTGCATACGGCTTTGGCGCGCGCTCACCGGGTGCGGGTGGCGATCTATCAATATCTCTACGGAGGATTGCTGGCGCTGGTGGTGATTTTTTGCGTCCGCACGGTCGGCGTGCTGCTGGTGACCGCGATGCTGATCGTGCCGGCGGCGGCGGCGCGCAATTTCGCCAACTCGGCCGGCCGCATGTTCTGGTGGGCGGTCGCGATTGCCGTGAGTTCGGCCGTGGTCGGTCTCCTGATTTCGGCTCAGGACTGGGCCCGGACTGCCACCGGCGCCACGGTGGTGCTGGTCTCCTGCCTGTGGTTTGCGGTCAGCGCGGCGGTGGCCTGGAGGCGGGGGCGGGGGGACTAGGCCGTTTTCATAACAACCGAAGATCGAGTCAATCGCCCGGTGGTTGAAGCTTGGTAATTTGGGGCGGGCTGGAAGCCCGCCCAAAAACGACGGCAAAGCATGATGCAAAACCACTGTCGAAAAATGGCTTTGTCGGGGAGCGGTAAAGTTTGGCGTCGAAGTGCGCAGGGGTCGTTCAACTTGAGGCCGCCTTGCGCTCAAAAAAGCGAGGTCTGAGGGACAAAGATGATTGAGAACAAAGCAATGGGCGACCGGGATTTCACCGAGATTCTGCTGCGGGCGGTGGAGCAAAGCCGGGCGATCATTATGATTACCGACCCCGAGGGGGCGGTGGAGTATGTCAATCCGCAGTTCAACCTGATCAGCGGCTATGACTCCGGGCAGGTCGTGGGGCGGAAGCCGAAGATTCTCAATTCCGGCCGGCACAGCCCGGAATTCTACGGTGAAATGTGGCGGCGGCTAAAGGCCACCGGCGAATGGCGGGGCGAGTTCAACAATCGTCGCCGGGACGGCTCTCTGTACTGGGAGTCGGCGTCGATTTCGGCGATTCGCGGCGCGACCGGGCAGGTCGAGCATTATTTGAAGCTGGGCGAGGACATCACCGAGCGCAAGGCGATCGAGGCGAGACTGCGCGACTCGCTGGCGGCTCTGCGCGATATTCGCGAACGCTACGAGCGCCTGGTGAAGGCGGCTCGCAGCTTTGTCTTCACGGTGTTTCTGGCGCATGGTGAGGTTTCGCACACGGTACATTATCCGGGATGCGAAGAGATCACCGGCTATCGCGCCGAAGACTATGCGGCCCGACCGGGGCTATGGCTGGACATGGTGCTCGAAGAGGATCGGGAAAAGGTCTTGCGGCAGATCGAAAGACTCTTGCGGGACAAGGAGATGCAGCAGGTCGAACACCGCATCAGGCGGCGCGACGGCGACTTGCGCTGGCTGCGCAACCTGTGCATTCCCCGACTGGACGAAAAAGGCGACCTGTTCGCCTATGACGGCTTGATCAGCGACATTACCGAATTGAAGCAGGCGGAGCATCAGCGCAACGAACTGCTGCGGCGGACGCGCGACCTGGCTTTGATCGACGGCCTGACCGGGGTCTACAACCGGCGCGGGTTCGACGAGCAGTTGCACCGGAATTGGCAGGTCTGCCGCGAGCGTGACGGGGAGCTGGGCATTCTGATCGTCGACATTGACCATTTCAAGAGGATCAACGACAGCCTGGGCCATCTGGTCGGGGACGAAATTCTCCGCGGCTGCGTCAAGGTGTTGTCCGAGAATGTGCGTCAGCAGGATCAAATCTGCCGCTACGGCGGGGACGAACTGGTGGTGATCATGCCGTTGGCCGGCCTGCCCGAACTGGCGACGGCGGGAGAACGGCTGCTGTCGGCTTTCCACCGTCACGATTTCAGGATTGACGGGCAAAGCGTGCCCCTGACTGTGTCGATCGGGGCGGCGACCGCCAATCCGCGAGCCGGCCTGGGGGTGGAGCAGGGGGTTTTATGGGCGGATGCCGCGCTCTACCACGCCAAGCAGAACGGCCGCGATCAGTTCTTCGCCTGGCAGGGGAAGCGCTCGCGTTCGCCGTAGATCGGGCCGGCGGGGGTGGCGCGACTGCGGTAGAGCGCGAAACAGTCGCCGCAGGCGCCGAGGGGCGGCCGCGGACGCGGCAGCTCTTGCCAACTCCAGATTTCGCGATGCGGCGAGAAACACGCTCTGAACGCGCGGCTCCGTTTCAGTTGAAGCAGATGCGGTGGATGCAGGCATCGAAGGTTTCCTTGCCGCTGAGAATGTCGATCTTGACCCGCAGGAAGTAGATCGGCAGGTCGCGCCGGTCGAGCTTGGGAAATCTGACCGCGTCCTTTTCGGTGGTGAGAATCAACTCGGTCTGGCGACTCAGGCTTTGGTTGATGAAGTCGATCACTTCCTGCTGCCGATAGCGGTGGTGGTCCATGAACCGTTCGCTGTACACCAGCTCGCCGCCGAGGTTGCGCAGGAAGTTCTCGAAGCTTTCGGGGCGGGCGATGCCGCTGATCGCCGAAATTTTTTTGCCCCGCAGATGCTCCAGCTTGAAGCGTTGGCCGGTGTAGATGTCTTCGAGGTGCTGCGGCTTATGGGTGCACTCGATGATTTCGGCTCGCGCATTGTGTTTTTTAAGGAAAGCCTTGAGGTGCCGGATGCGCGGGCTGCCGTCGGACTTGGTCAGGAACACATAGTCGGCCCGGCGCAGGTTTTTGATCGGTTCCCGCAACAGCCCGCGGGGCAGGAGATGATGGTTGTGGAAGGGGGCCGAGGAGTCGACCAGCAGAATGTTCAGGCGCGGCTTCAGCCGCATATACTGAAAGCCATCGTCGAGGATCAGGGTGTCGCAGCCCAGGCGGCGGATGGCGTGCCGCCCCGCCTTGACCCGATCCTTGTCGACCACCACCGCCACTTCGGGCAGGTTGCCGGCCAGCATATAGGGTTCGTCGCCGGCCATGGCCGAGTCCATGAGCAGGCGCTTGCCGTCGGAGACGACGCGGGGCGGACTCCCGCCGCCCGGTCCGCTCAGGCGCTCGCGCAGCCTTTGCAGAAACGGCTTGCTCTTGCTGCGGTAGCCGCGGCTGAGGATGGCGACCTTGCGCCCTTCCCTGGCCAGGGTTTCGGCAAAGACCTCGACGACCGGGGTCTTGCCGGTGCCGCCGCAGGTCAGGTTGCCGATGCTGACGACCAGGCAGCCCAGGTTGTCCTGGCGCAGAATCCGTTCCCGATAGAGCTGGAGCCGAACCTGGGTGACGGCCCGATAGAGTTGCGAGAGCAGAAAGAGGGCGGAATGCGCCGCGAAATCCCGTCGGCGCGAGCGGCACCGCCGATTCTCGATCAGGTCGACCAGGTACAGTTCGGTTTTTTCGATGACTTCTCGGATGGTCATGAGGCGGTTCGATTTTTCTCAGTCCACAACCGCAATGCCGTTGATCAGCCGGGTCGGCAGCCGCAGTATGGTGACGGCTAGCTTGAAGGGGGCGATCAGGCCGCGGCCGGTGTTGCGCAGGCCGCCGCCCAGCGAGGGGCCGGGCAGGGGACAGAGCGCGATTTCCAGCAACCCCATTGGCAGATAGACCACTTCAGCCGCGACCGCCGGCACTTCCGCCACGGCTTTCGCGGTGTTCCATGCCGGCTTGACGGTTCTGACTGCGGCATTGCCGACCTCGACTGCGGCCAGGCTGCCGGCCAGGCTGTCGGCGCGAGCCGATGTCCGAAGGCTTGCGCCGGTCAGCAGGATCAGGGTGAGAAGCAGGGGCGTATTTGGTTTTTTTCTCATGTTTGCCGGTGTCCTGTCCTGCCCTGCCCTGAATTGATCGGGGCAGCCTGATCAACTGTGCCGGCCGGTCGATCCCGGGCGGCGGTTGCGGAAGTGCAGCATCTTCCAGTATCCGAAGAGGTTGACTCCGGTGATCTTGATCAATTCCATGTCGGCGTCCTCGATGAATCGGTCCAAGTCGAAATCCGAGTGAAACCCCACCAGGTTGGCGAGCGGCGCCAGCATCTTTTCAAAGCCTCGCACGGCGCGATTGCGGCTGGCGAAATGGTTGACCACAAAGATGTCGCCGTCGGGCTGGCAGACCCTTCGCAGTTCGGCCAGCATCGCCTTGGGGTCGGGAACCACCGAGGCCACGTACATGACCGCGATCTTGCCGAAGCTGTGGTCGGGGAACTGGAGATCCTGGGCGTCCATCTTGATCAGCTCGACGTTTTGCAGGTTCAGTTTCTCGATCCGCTGTCGGGCCAGGGCGAGCATGTCGGGGGACAGGTCGATGCCGGTGATCCGGGTTTCCTTCGGATAGTAGGGCAGCGCCAGTCCGGTGCCGACTCCCAGCTCGAGGATGTGTTCGCCGGGCTGGCAGCCCATGACTTTTACGGCGGCTTTGCGCCCCGGCTCCATGACGGCTCCGAAGACCAGATTGTACAGCCGCCCGTAGCGGTGGTAGGCCTTGACTACGGCCTGGTGGTCGAGCCGCCTCTTCTCCTGCTCTGCGGTTGCTTGCTCCGCATGATCGCGCGTGGCAGTCACTTTGTCGGTCTCCCTGTTGTGGTCAATAAAGTTTGTCGATGTCGCGAGCCCGCGGGTTCTTCGATGAAATATCGATGGCGTAGAGCTGACTTCCCGGAGCCGGTTTGCGTTTGGCGTAGTGTTCCTGGATGAAGTGGGCGATCCACTTTTCAATCTTGAGGACCAGCAGCTTTTTGCGCAGCCGCCCCTGCATGTCGCGGTTGAGAATGGTCGGCAGCGTATTGGTGGCCACGATCTCGTCGATCGCCGGGGTGTTGAGGTTTTCCTTGACCTCGTCCGAGGAATAGAAATGGGTGAGGACAAAAATGATCTGACCGGCGCCGGCGGCCTTCAGGCGCTTGCAGCATTCGACGATGGTGTAGCCGGTGCGCACCATGTCGTCGAAGACAATGATGTCGCAACCGGCGATCTCCGACAGATGCATCGGCGAATTGGCCGCCGGCTTCATTTCAACCTGGCGCTCGCCGCTGCGGCTCTTTTCCATGAACAGATAGTTGACCGAAGGCGCCATCAGCATGTCCCGGGACATTTCGCGAATGCGTTCGCCAACCTGCTTGACAAAGGACACGGCGCCGCCGTCCGGGGCGCAGAGGATGAGGTTGGGCCCGTCGCCGGGGTTGGCGGTCATGCCTCGCTTCATCAGATAGCCGGCGAACAGGTCGGAGGGGCAGAGGTTGAAGAACTCGCCGGGGAAGACGCGGGAGAACAGGCGCTGCACGGACAGCGAGTGGTTGTGGACCGTGACCACTCCGTCGACTCCGCTGTGGTGCAGCAGGTCGGCATAGAGGCGGGCCGAGAAGGGTTGCCCGTCGAACTTTTTGTAGTCGTCGAGCGAGCGCTCGAAATCGGTCTCCCCCTGCTCGCGGCTCGGGCCGCGATCCTGGGCGCTGAAGAAGAGGTCGGGTTGAACCAGATAGACTTTCTCGGCGCCGTTGTCCTTGGCCGCGCGCGCCACCAGGAATGTGCGCATGGCCAGGGCGTTGCGGGTATGCTGGCCGCAGCAGGTGGAGACGATGACCACGCTCTTTCCGCGCAGTTGCCGGCCGATATTGGCGAAATCCTGTTCGTCGCTGATGAAGCGCGGGCAGAATTCACTGTTGGCGAACTGCTTGAGAGAGATCAAATCGGATATTTCCGCCCGCTGCCCGGAATAGTGGGCGACGTCGATGGCGAACGGATCGTCGGAAATCGTGGCCACAACCAGAATGGAGTCGGTTTCCATAGCGCTTGTCGAATTGCCTGTTTTTGGGTGAAAGTCGGCGGTGTCGTGACGATGCTTCGAATGTATCATGTTTCCCGGCGCTTTCCAGTTCCCGCCGCCAAGTCGCAATGCGGGCAAACAATGCTATTTTTTCAAGGTGATGCCGCCAACCCTTTTTGCCAGGCGCAAACGGGGGCGGGGAAGCCATATGGAATCAACCTAAAAACGGAAGACAGCAGGGAGTCTTGTTATGAAGAATCGTGGATTTTGGTCGGGGCTAATGATCGGGTTGGCCGGCTTTTCTGTTATGGGCTGGTCTTTCTCTTTGTCCGCGCGCGCCAATCTCGAGACTTATGTGGACGGGATTGTCGCGGTGGTCGAGAATCGGGTGATCACGGTCTCCATGATCGTCCGCGAGACTTTCGAGCATGAAATGCGGTTGGCGCGCCAGTTGCCGGCCGAGGAGTACCAGCGCCGGGCCCACCAGTTGCGCAGCGAGGTGCTCGACAGTCTGATCGACAACCATTTGCTGCTGGCCGAGTTCGAGGATCGCGGCTATCAGTTGCCGGAGGCCTATGTCACCCGTCAGGTGAACGAGGTTATACGCCGGGAAACCGGCGGTGACCGGGCCGAGTTCGAGGGAAGGCTGCAGGAGCAGGGATTGAGCTTGTCGGAGTTCCGGGAGCAGGTGCGGCGAAATATGATTGTCGAACTTTTGCTTGACGAGGAGGTGCGGCGGCGCGGCGAGGTTCCGGAGGCGGAAGTCAGGCGCTTTTATCGGGAGAACAGAATCCAGTTCACGCTTCCCGAGGAGGTTCGCGTGCAGAAGATTTTTCTCTCTCGTCAAGGGCGTTCCGAAGCGCAGCTGCGGGCTCGGGTCGAGGAGGTCGCGGAACGCCTGGCCAGGGGAGACGATTTCGAACTGCTCGGCCTGGAGTTCTCCGACCATCCCGAGAGCCTGGCCTTGACCTGGGTCGATTTCGGCGATCTGGCACCGCCTTTGGCGGCCATGGCGCAACGCCTGCCGCTGCACGAAGTGTCGCCGCCGGTGGTTGCGGAGGACGGCGTCTACATGCTGAGAATACAGGAGAAGCAGGGCGAGGCGACGGCCGAGTTCGCGGAGGTGCGGGAGACTGTCCGCGAGATTTTGTCGCGCCGCCGACAGGCCGAGCGCTACGACCGCTTCATTGCCTCTCTGCGACGTAAGTTCAGGGTGAAAATTCACGAATAATCGCAACCTGGAAAGGCTCGGCAATATGGCTTCAGGCAAAGAGGGAAAGTCCGGCGCGGCCTATCGCGCCGCCGGGGTCGACATCGATTTGGCGCATGATTTGCTCGGCCGGGTCAAACGCGACCTGGCACGGGCTACGCGGCCGGAGGTTCTGGCGCCGATCGGCGGTTTCGGCGGGTTGTTCAAGCTCGACTTGCGGCAGTGCGCCGAGCCGGTGCTGGTGGTCTCGATCGATGGCGTCGGCACCAAGCTGATGGTCGCGGCGATGATGGAGAAGTATGACTCGATCGGTCATGATATCGTCAACCACTGCATCAACGACATTGCGGTGCAGGGCGCGGAACCGCTCTATTTTCTGGACTATCTCGGCATCGGCAAATTGCGCAGTCCGCTCTACGAGCAGGTTCTCGGCTCGCTGGCCGCCGCCTGCGCGGCGCAGAATGTGGCCTTGATCGGGGGCGAGACGGCGGAAATGCCGGGGATGTACGGGGACGACTTTGATTTGGTCGGCTGCGTTGCCGGGATGGTCGACCGCTCGAAGATGGTCAGCGGCGAGACCATAGCGGGCGGCGATCTGATTGTCGGACTGGCCTCGAACGGTTTGCATACCAACGGCTACAGCCTGGCGCGGGAGGTTCTGTTCAAGCGCGGCGGCCTCGAGGTCGGGAGCGTGGTAGCGGGGATGGGGGAATCGGTCGGGGAAGCCCTGTTGAAGCCGCACGTCTGCTACTGGCCGGCGATTCGCAGACTCCTGGAGGGCGCGGGCGCGGCGGTGCATGGCATGGCTCATATCACCGGCGGCGGCTGGTTCGACAATATCGTCCGCATCCTGCCGCCGGGGACGGTGGCCGAATGTCGGATCGGGGAATTGCCGGTGCCGCCAATCATGCATGTGATTCGGGATCTCGGGGAGATTGAGCCGGTCGAGATGTATCGCGTGTTCAACATGGGGATGGGCATGGCCTGGATCCTCGACCCGAGCGGTGTCGAGGCTGCGCTTGCGGTTTGCGCGGAACTGGGGATCGAAGCCGCCGTGGTTGGTCGGGTCGAAGCCGATGCGCAAGCGGTCGACGGGCGGGTCAGGATTGCCGGCGTGTGACCCGGTCGATTCAAGCCAATGAGACCGTGTAGCGGTAGCACCCGGGGCGGTCGGGAATCGACCGGATCGGATGGCTCCGGGATTCAGCCCTCATTCTGCGGTTGTCGACTTTGGCATAAGTCAGAGTACGGACACGAAAGAAGCATTTGGACACCGGCGGAAAGAGGTCAAGCGCATAACATGATCTATGCCAAACTCCAGAATTGTGGCTCTTTCTCAAAACGAATGGGTTGCCAATAGTTTTTTCTTAGATTTTGTGGGTAAAAGAAAATTCCGGCCAGCGACCGGCGTTGGCATGTAGAGGAAGACCACGTCGCGTACGGATCAGAAAGTGCGCTGTGCCCCTCTGGATGGCCCGAAACCCGAAACCCGAACTCTGCCACGAGCAATGCATCATTTCTGAATGTGAATTGAAACAAGCTACCCACTCAAACTGAAAAGGAACCAGAATTGTCATTGCGCCGCAAAACCACGCGGTTATGTCTGTCTGCCAAAAAAACCGCGGCCCGATTTTTCAACCGGTCCGCGGTTTTGGAAGAGCCATTGCAGGAAACTTATCGTCTTGCAGTTGCCTGGAGCGCCCGCGACCTCGCGGCCAGGCGAGCAGGTCGCGCGCCCTACTCGGAGACCCCCTTCAGTTGCGCCAGCTTTTTGTTCAGTCGACTTTTGTTGCGGTCGGCCTTGGCACTGGAGATGGCGTTTGTCTTGGCCGCTTTGTCGAAGACTGAAACACAAGTGCGGAAGGCTTCTTCGGCCTTGGTCACATCGTGGTTCTCAAGCGCGGCCAGAAAAGCCTTGCGGCTGCTCTTGCAGCGGGTTTTGCGCATTTGGTTGCACAGGCGTTGCTTGACATTCTGACGCAAGCGTTTTTTGGCGGACTGAATATTCGGCATTTTTCTATGGTATCCTCGTTTTTTTGACAAAATTCCGAAATGCTTTTTCAGAAAACAGTCAGGTAATTTAGTCGACAACTCGGCTAAAGCAAATCAAACTTGCGAACCGGCAGCGACAAGGAGGTTTTCGATTGATGAATTCAGCCTGCATCTATCTGTTCGACATGGATCATACCCTGCTCGA